>JAYWHQ010000362.1:0-10131 GCA_043777655.1 Allobosea sp.
AGCAGCGCGCGGATGCCGCCTTTGTGGTCTCCGGCAGCCGTGTTTCGGCCCTCATAAGGCACGGGCGCAAGATCGGCGGTGTAGAACGGAAATTTCTCGTGTTCCGTTCCAAGCCTGAAGGCACTTTCCGGCTTTTCACCGGCGGCGATCCAGCCGATCAGTTCGGATTTTGACGAAATCGGTGTGCTGTCGGAGACATCGCGGGCCATGGACTTCTCCGGTCAGGCTGGAACATCGGAGTTTCCATCTAGGCACTGGACGATGACGTTACAACGCAGGTTTCCTTGCGTTGGTGCAAGATTTGCGCATGCCAGGGTCGCGCCTGCGGCACAGCTTGGGCTGCGCCAGCAACACAACAAAGGCTGGCGCTATCGAACGTTCCCGACAGAAGATCGTGACGGACTCAGGCTGCGCCGTGCAGCGGCTCGAAAGCCCGACAGTGCCTGGGATGCGCGCCCGCCGTCTCGCGTGCTAGCCAGTCGACCACGGCGTTCAGGCCTAGCCCGTGGTTGCCAGAGCGGCCGCGCGCTTCCTCATAGATCGCCAGTTGCATGTCGGCGCTGGTGCCCTCGTGCACGATGCGCCGGCATTCCTCCAGCTCGGCCAGGCATCCTAGTGCAATGGCATCCGGCTCGATCTCCGCCAGCACCTCGTCCAGCCACTCGATCACGGGCCGCATGCGGCGGCTTTCCTCGCAGATCAGCCCGCCATGCACGCCATAGCGCTGCGCCCGCCAGAGATTTTCGGAGACAATGGCGCGCGACGCCGCCGTCATCCCAGCATTCAGGCCAGGATGGCGCTGGAGATGGCGCACCAGGCAGCGATACAGCGCAGCGACTGCAAGCGTGTCCTCCAATCGCGTGCAGCTGTCGGCGACGCGCAACTCCAGCGTCGGATGCTGGCGCGAGGGGCGCACCGCCCACCACAGGAAGCTCGAGTCGGCAATCGCGCCGCTGGCCACCATGGTGTCGACATAGGTGCGGTATTCATCCGCGCTGCTGAACAGCTCCGGCAGGCCTGTGCGCGGCAACTCGCGATAGGCTGCCATGCGATAAGCCATCAGCCCGGTGCGCTGGCCCTGCCAGAATGGCGATGAGGTCGACAGCGCCAGAAGCAGCGGCAGAAACGGCATGATGCGCACCATCAGGCTGATGCGCTCATCTTCGTCCGGCACGGCGACATGCACGTGCATGCCGCACACCTGGTTGCGGCTGCCGAGCATCTGCAAATCGCGCATCAGCTTGTCATAGCGCGACGAGGCGGTGACGCGCTGCCGCGTCCAGCTCGCGCTGGGATGGGTGCCGGCCGCCAGCACCAGCAGGCCGTGGTCGCGGCCGGTTTCGGCAAGGCCTGCACGGAGCGTTGCAAGCGACTGCCGCGCTTCGTCCATCGAGCGGCAGATGGGTGTTGCGACTTCGATCTGCGATTGCAGCATCTCGCGCTGAACTTCGCCGGGAAAGGCTGCACGCGCAGCCGCAATGAATTTCGGCGATACATTTCTGACCGCGCCACGGGTTTGGGCATCCGAGAGGAAATATTCCTCCTCGATGCCAAAGCATAGTTCTTCCTTCATGACGGTTTGTCCTCATGTCATCAAATATTGATCTTGACGCTGGCGGGAACTGGGTGCCTTCTGGCCTGCGACAGACTGGCGCAAATTGTGCCGAAAATGCGACGCTGCTTTCAGAGAATTTCAAGATACTGAAATGACAGAGGATTTACTGAATCTGAAATCAGGCAATTCGCCAGTCGCCAAGCGTTGCCTGCATGAGCGCAAGGGCTGCGACGGCAGCCGTGTCGGCCCGCAGGATGCGCGGACCAAGCGAAAGCCGCAGCACAGCGGGGTGCGCCAGGATCAGCTTGCGCTCTGAAGGATCAAAGCCGCCCTCCGGGCCGATCAGCAGCGCCAGCGGGCCGGGCCTGGTCTGGGTCAGCGCGGACAGCCCGTGGCCCAGCGGCGCATCCTCGTCGCAGAACACCAGCAGGCGGCTGGGTTCAAGCTCGGCCAATGCCTGTTCCAGCTTTCGCTCGGGCACGATCTCGGGCAGGGCCAGAATGCCGCATTGCTCGGCCGCCTCAACCGCGTTGGCTGCCATCCGCTCCAGATTGAGGCGCGAGACCTGCGTGCGCCGTGTCAGCACCGGGACCAGCCGGCCCGCACCCATTTCGACGGCTTTCTGCGCCATGTAGTCCAACCGCGCATGTTTCAGCGGCGCGAACAGATAATGCAGATCGCAGGGCGCGATCTGGGGTCTGGTCTGGCTCACGCATATGAGATGCGCCGATTTGCGCCCGGTTGGCACGACAGTCATCTGCCATTCGCCATCGCGCCCGTTGAAGGCAAGCAGCCCATCGCCCGCGCTCAGGCGCAGCACGTTGAGCAGATAATTGGATTGCTCGCGTGCCAGTTCGACAGCCTTGCCAGCGGCCAGATCCGCCGTGACATGCAGGCGCGGCAGGGAAGAGGGGAGCAGGCTCATGTTAGCGACATCCGGCAGCGATTCTGGTGGTGAGGTTTCATTCCTGAAAGTCGCCACATTCGCACAGCATGACAAGCTGCATGTGCTGGCCAGATATGCGGACGAAGCCGCTGTCGACGCTGTTCAACGGGTGCTTGGCGAGTGACAGGCAAAACTGTTAAACTGTCCGCGCGCTGAACAGGGTTCGTTCGCGCCTGACATCCTTGCGCATGCGGCGCGACAGAAATTTCAAGGGCAATGGCATGTTGAAGCGTGGTTTGGGAATTGTTGCGGCAGTGGCTTGCGGCGTGGTGACACTGCTGGCTGCGTCCGTGCCGGTGATGGCGCAAGCCAGCGGCTGCGAAAAGCTGCCCGCCATGCTCGAGGAGCGCCAGAGCACTGTGGCGCGGCTGAACGCCAACTCCAAGGCCAAGAAAAAGATGACCGCGCCGGAAGCCTGCGCCGTTCTGGGCCGCCTCTACACCAATGGCACGAGCATCATCAGCTTCATGACGGCCAATCAGGACTGGTGCCAGATCCCGGAAACCTTCGTGACCAACATGAAGGAAGACAACCAGCGGGTGGTCGGCATACGCGCCCAGGCCTGCAACGCCGCCAAGCAGCAGGCTTCGGCGCTTCGCCAGCAGAAGCAGCAGCAGGCACAAGCGCAGCGCCGCCAGCAGCAAGGCGCCAACAGCTTCAGCGGGGCTGACTCTGTGACCGGCGGCGCCATGCGCGTGCCTGCCGCCCCGCTCTGATGGCGCCAGACGGGCGCGCAGGGTCCGCGCGACAAGCGCTGCCGGATGCGTTGCGTGGCCATTGGGTCGATACGCGCGCACCCCTTGCTGTTCGCCCCTATCTGAAGCTGGCTCGTATTGAGCGGCCCATTGGTTGGTGGCTGCTCCTGCTGCCGTGCTGGTGGTCGCTGGCGCTGGCGGCGATCTCGCAAAGCACATGGCCCAACCCTTGGCATGCGCTGCTGTTCCTGATCGGCGCGGTGCTCATGCGCGGCGCGGGCTCCACGTTCAATGACATTGTCGATCGTGATCTGGATGCGCAGGTTGCCCGCACGCGGGGGCGCCCATTGCCCTCGGGCCAGCTCAGCCGCAAGCAGGCGGCGGTGTTCATGGTGGCGCTGTCGCTTGGCGGGCTTCTGGTGCTGCTGCAGTTCAACCGCTTCACGGTCTGGCTGGGCATCGCCTCGCTGCTGATTGTGGCGATCTACCCTTTCATGAAGCGCATCACGAACCTGCCCCAGATCGTGCTGGGTTTCGCATTCTCCTGGGGCGGGCTCGTCGGCTGGTCTGCCACCACGGGCTCTCTGGCCGCGCCAGCACTGCTGATCTACGCCGCTGCCGTTGTCTGGACCGTTGGCTATGACACGGTCTACGCGATGCAGGACATCGAGGATGACGAGATCGCGGGCATCAAATCCAGCGCGCGGTATTTCGGCGATCATTCAAGGCTGGCGGTCGCGCTTTGTTACGGAGTTGCAACGCTTTTGGCCGCGCTGGCCGCATGGCTCGCTGGCGGCAGCTGGGTGTCGGCGCTGGCGGTTGTGGGCTTTGCGCTGCACCTCGGCTGGCAGGTGATGCGGCTTGCCGCCTGCGATGGGCAAACAGCCCTGATGCTGTTTCGTTCGAACAAGCTGGCAGGCTTGCTGCTGGCTGGCGGCTTTTTGCTGGAAGCCGGATTGAAAGCGGCTTTGGCCTGAAGTTTCGGCCCTTCAGCTCTGGGCTGCGCACCAAAATCCTCAATCGAACATCGCGCTTCCGTTCACAACCACCGGATTGTCCGCCAGCCGCGTTGTCTTGCGGCGGGCCAGAAAGCGCGGGCGGCGCCCGGCCAGCAGCGCATGGCGGCGGCGGATGCGGATCGCGCCGAGTTGCAGCGGCCCCAGCATCGGATAGGGCTCCGACAGTGCGCCGTCGCCGGTTTCCAGCAGCAGCGGCATTTTCGAGGCCTTGCCGCAATCGCGCCAGAGCGCCACGGCGTCCTCTTCATCGATGACAGCGATGCTGATCGAGCGGCCATCTCCGGCTGTCAGTGCCAGTTCGAAGCAGGTTTCGGATCTGCTGCCATTGGCGAGGCGCAGCGCGATGCCGCGCCAGCCATCTCCGCCGCGCAGGATGCGTGTGCCTGCAATCCGCTCGATGGCGGGTGCGGGTTTGGGTGCAGCCTTGGTGGCAATCGTGTCATCGGAGAGGCCCTGCTCAGCGCAAGCCTCCCCGACGACCTGCGTGACGCTGGCCATCTGTTGTCGCCTCTCTTGTCCCTGTCACGTGGCCCCCTCTGTGTGTGCCGGGAGGCCTCCGCTTCATGGGGAGAGAATGCCGCGCCCACGTCGCCGGGAGCCTAAGAACTTGGGTTAAGAGAAGCTGATTCGGTCATCACGAGGCTCTTCCTGCCCGGATGCTTGACGAACCCTTGCACAAATGGCGGGTTTTTACAGAAAATGAACCACGGAGGTGTCAGAATCCGTGTCAGGAGTGTGCGATTCCACTTTCCCGGAAAAGCGCTCTACAAGGGGCCATGCCGATGATCCCGAGCCATTCCTTTGCCGCGCTGCTGACCCAGGTGGAGGCCCTGTGCCTCGAGGCTGGCGCCATGGCGCTGAGCCAGTTCCGCCTTGGCCAGCAGACGACGGCCAAGGTCTGGTCGAAGGCGGGTGGATCGCCGGTCACCGAGGCCGACGTCACTGTCGACACGTTTCTCAAGATCCGCCTGTCGGAGCTGATGCCGGATGCGGCCTGGCTGTCGGAAGAGACGGCGGATGACCATGTCCGCCTTGGTGCGCGCCATGTCTGGGTGGTCGATCCGATCGATGGCACGCGCGCCTTCATGGCCGGCCTGCCCGATTGGGCGGTCTGTGCCGCCTTGCTGGAGAATGACCGGCCCGTGCTGGGCGTGGTCCATGCGCCTGCCCATGGCGCAACCTATGCGGCCCTCGAAGGCTCTGGTGCCACTCGCAACGGTGTCGCGCTGGCCGTTTCGCTCGATGGCAACCTGGCTGGAGCGCGCATCGCCGGTCCGCGGCCGATGCAGGATGCGCTGGAACGGTTGCAGCCACATGTGCTGGCGGCCAAAATTCCTTCGCTGGCGCTGCGGCTGGCCTATGTCGCCGATGGCCAGATCGATGCAGGGCTGGTCTCGCCCGATTCGCGTGACTGGGATCTGGCGGCAGCAGACCTCATTCTGTCCGAGGCAGGTGGTCTGGTGACCGGCACCGATGGCAACCGGCTGGTCTATAACCGGGCCGATCCGGTTCATGGCGTGCTGGTTGCGTCCACGGCTGCACGCCATCCGCCGTTGCTGTCGTTGATGCAGCGGCTGCGTGAAATGCAGGGTTCACGCGCCTGAGCACAAAAGCGGGCTCGCATCGGGCTCGCCAATGGCTTATCCAGCGCCGGAACCTGACGCAGGTTCACACAATTTGATTTGGCAGGAGGCCCCATGAGCGCGGCGCAAGACGGCAAGCAATTGCTTCATCTGGTTTTCGGGGGCGAGTTGACCTCGATCAGCGATGTGACCTTCAAGGACCTTTCCAGGCTCGACATCGTGGGTGTCTATCCCAACTATGCGACGGCGCATGCCGCCTGGAAGGCCAAGGCGCAGGCCACCGTCGATCAGGCGCAGATGCGTTACTTCGTCGTGCATCTGCACCGCCTGCTCGACCCGACCGACTGATCGTGCCCTGTTCCTGAGCGCAGACAAGAACGCATGGCCTCGTCCTTCCTCAAGTCCCGGTTTGTCCAGGAAGCGCTCGGGCGTTCGCTGGCGCTTTATCTGCGGCTCTTGCGCCGGACAAACCGGTTCGTGCTGGAACCAGCCGACATTTACGAAAAGGTGCGCCCCGAGCTGCCGCTCATCATCGCGATGTGGCACGGCCAGCACATCATGATCCCCTTTGCCCGGCCCGACTGGATGCCGGCCTGCTCGCTTGTGTCGCGCCATGGCGATGGCGGCTTCAATGCGATTGCGCTGCGCGAACTGGGCATTGGCGCCATTCGCGGCTCCGGCGCGCTGGGCCGGAAGGTGCGCGAGAAGGGTGGCGCCTCGGCCTTTCTCGCTATGGTCAGGCGGCTGGCGGCGGGCGACACAATGGTGCTGACCGCAGACATCCCCAAGCGGGCGCGGGTGGCGGGTGCAGGCATTGTCTCGCTGGCACGCGCCTCCGGGTGCCCGATCTATCCTGTTGCGGTCGTCACCAGCCGCCGGATCGATTTCAACAGTTGGGACAAAGCCTCCATCGGCCTGCCCTTCGGGCGTGGCGCGATCGTGGTCGGTGATCCGATCCATGTGGCACGCGAGGCTGATGAAGCCACGGTCGAGGCCGCCCGGTGCGCGGTGGAAGCCGGGCTCGACGCCGTGCATGCGCGCGCCTATGCGCTGATCGGCTCGGTCGATCCCGGTGCTGGGTTGGGAGCTGCCAACCGCAAGGCGGTAGCGACAGCCACACCGCACCCCCCTGTCGAGACACCATGAATCGCCTGCCCCTGCCACTGGCGGCCTATCGCATGATCTCTGCCTTGCTGGAGCCCGGTGCGGCGCTGCTGTTGCGGCAACGGTTGGCGCGCGGCAAGGAGGACGGTACCCGCATCGCCGAGCGGCGCGGCTATCCCGGCGTGCCCCGGCCGGACGGCCCGCTGATCTGGCTGCATGGCGCGAGCGTGGGCGAAACCATGTCGCTGACGCCGCTGGTGGAGCGCCTTTTGCAGCGCAAGCTCAATGTTCTGGTGACCTCTGGCACCTTGACGTCCGCTGCGGTGATTGCGCGGCGCCTGCCGCCCGGCATCATCCACCAGTTCATTCCGCTCGATATCCCCCGCTATATGCGGCGCTTTCTCGATTATTGGCGGCCCGATCTCGCGCTGGTCTGCGAATCCGAAATCTGGCCCAACATGATTGTCGAGGCGAAGCGCCGCGATATCCCGCTCGTCATGGTCAATGGCCGCATGTCGGAGCGCTCGTTCAAGCGCTGGCACAAGCTGCCCAGGGTTTCGCATGCGCTGCTCTCGGCTTTTGATCTCTGTCTTGCCCAGTCGCAGGCCGATGGTGAGCGGCTGGCGCAGCTGGGTGCGCCGCGCGTCAACATTGCGGGCAACCTCAAGTATGATGTGCCGCCGCCGCCTGCCGCCGCCGGCCTGCTGGCGGTGATGGACGGGCTGACGGCAGGGCGCCCGGTCTGGGTGGCAGCCAGCACCCATCCGGGCGAGGACATCGAGGTGATACGCGCCCATATCGGGCTCAAAAGCCATCTGCCGAAGCTGCTGACCATCATCGTGCCGCGCCATCCCGAGCGTGGACCTGAGATCGAGGCGCTGGCGCGGGCAAATGGGCTTGATGCGGCACGCCGTGCAGCGGGCCTGATGCCCGACCCGCAAACAGATCTCTACATCGGGGACACGGTTGGCGAGCTTGGCCTGTTCTATCGCATGACCGCGGTTGCCTTCATGGGCGGCTCGCTGGTCAGCCATGGCGGGCAAAACCCGATCGAGCCAGCGCGGCTGGGATGCGCGGTCCTGCATGGGCCGCATGTGCATAACTTCGTCGACGTCTATGGCGCACTCCAGCGGGCAGGCGGGGCGCGGCAGGTCGAGGATGTGCAGGCGCTTGCCCGTGGCGTGCTTGATTTGCTGCGTGATCCGGCTGCAGCGCGCGACATGGCACGCGCGGGGGCGCAGGCTGTTGCGTCCCTGGGCGGTGCGGCCAGCCGCACCATGACGGCCATCGAGCCGCTGCTCACGCGCATGGCAATCCAGGCGCGGGCAAGCGCCGAATGAGGGATGCTGGCTAATGCGCGCGCCCGACTTCTGGTGGCAGGAGAAGCCGAGTTTGCTGGCGCGGATGCTGTCGCCGGTTGGCGCGCTCTATGGCGCCATCACGGCGCATCGCATGGCGAGGGTTGGCACGGATGCTGGCCTGCCTGTCATCTGCATCGGCAATCTGGTTGTGGGCGGGCAGGGCAAGACGCCGGTGGTTGCCACGCTTGCGCGGCAGCTTCAGGCGCAAGGCCAGCGACCTTTTGCCTTGGCGCGGGGCTATGGTGGCAAGCTGGGCGGGCCTTTGCGCGTCGATCCGGCGCTGCACACGGCGCAAGATGTGGGCGATGAGCCGCGCCTTCTGGCCGACGCCCTGCCGGTCATCATCTCTGCGGACCGTGTCGCGGGTGCGCGGCTGGCGAAAGAACAGGGGGCCACGCACGTGCTGATGGATGACGGGTTGCAGAACCCGTCCCTCGTCAAGTCACTCCGGCTTGCGGTCGTTGATGGCATGTCCGGCTTCGGCAATGGGCTGTGCCTGCCGGCCGGTCCGCTGCGAGCGCCGGTGTTGCGGCAATGGCCTCATGTCGATGCGCTGGTGCTGATCGGCGATGGGGCGGCTGGTGCGCGCGCTGCCCTGCAGGCGCAGGCTGCAGGAAAGCCCGTGCTGGCGGCGCGGCTGGTGCCGGAAGCCGGTATTGCATCAAGCCTTGCGGGTCAGCGCGTGCTGGCGCTTTCCGGCATTGGCCGACCAGCAAAGTTCGAGGCGTCGCTGGCAGAGACGGGCGCCATCATCGTGGCCAGCCAGCGTTTTGGTGACCATCACGCCTATTCAGCCAATGATGTTGCGGGCACCCTGACGGAAGCCAGCACGCATGCGGCGCAGATCGTCACCACCGGGAAAGACTGGATTAAGCTTGCTCCGCTCTGGCCAGCCGCCGAACGGTCGCGGGTGACGGTCTTGCCGGTCACGCTCGTGTTTGAAGCACCGCATGCGCTGGCCGACTTGCTGGAACGGCTCAGGGGCGGCCATCGCGCCTGACGCGCAGCAGGGCCGCTTCCGGCGTGGCATAGGCCTCCTGCTGGTCAACGCTCCAGTATTTCAGGTCTTCCAGACGGATCGGGTTGCCACTGATGGCGCAGCGCACGAAGGCACCTTGGCGAATGACGCGGAACTCGCCGTGGCCATAGTCCAGGTGGGCTTCCTGCCCGGGCAGGAGGGGCTTTCCGATCAGGTTCATGAAGAGGCCAGATCTCCAAAACAGCGCCCGGCACGCAACATGCAGCGGCGGTGGCTCATTTCTGTGAAGATGTGATAAACGGTCTGGCCATGCTGTCCAGTCTCAAGGCCGTTCTGGCCGCGATCTTGCTGATTTTGCCGCTCGCCTTCCCGGCGCGCGCACTGCCGTTCGAGCATGTGGTGGAACGGCTGCGCATCGCGGGCGACGAGACGATGCTTGCTGCCGTGCTCTATCGCCCAAAGGGTGATGGGCCCTTTCCCGCGGTCATTGCGCTGCATGGCTGCGGCGGCTTGTGGAATGCCGCAGGCCAACTTTCTGCGCGCCACCACGATTGGGCGGCATATCTGGCCGGGCAGGGCTTCATGGTGCTCTTGCCAGACAGCTATGGCTCACGCGGGCTTGGCAGCCAGTGTGGCGTCAAGGATCTGAAGATCCGCGCCAGCCGCGAGCGGGTGGCAGATGCGCTGGCGATGCGCAATTTCCTCCATTCACAGCCGGATGTGAAGGGCGCCAGCATCAGTCTCATCGGCTGGTCCAGTGGCGGTTCGACGGTGCTGGCCGCCATTCGTGCCGACCGGAAGCCCGGCGATGGACGGCCTGACATTGCCAGGGACATCGCGTTTTACCCTGCCTGCCTCCTGCAAGCGTAGTCCTCGGGGTTTGAGGCGC
>JAYWHQ010000363.1:0-2957 GCA_043777655.1 Allobosea sp.
CAAGGTGCTCACCAATGGCGGCCCAGCCGGCTCCACCGAGCTGATGGCGACGCTCAGCTACAACACCGCGATTCTCGGCGGCAAGATCGGCGAAGGCGCCGCGATTTCCACCGCGATGATCCCGTTCCTGCTGGGCGCGATCATGATTTCCTGGTTCGGCCTGCAGAACCGCAAATGGCAGTCCGGGGAGGACAAGTGATGAGCCAGAGTGTTGCACCCAATCTGAAAGCCGCCGCTGCTGGCGATGCCTCCGAGGGCATGAGCTACCTGACGCGCCTGCCGCAGCAGATCGTGCATGTCTACATTCCGCTGTTCCTGATTGTCGTCGTGCTGCTCTTCCCCTTCTACTGGATGGGGCTGACGGCGGTGAAGCCGAAGGAGCAGCTGCTCGACCTGAACACCTATTCGCCGTTCTGGACCTGGAACCCGACTTTCGAGCACATCTACGAGCTTCTGTTCAAAACCGACTATCCGCTCTGGCTGTGGAACACGATGCTCGTTTCGGTGGTCGCGACCATTCTGGCGCTCATCGCCAGTGTCTTTGCCGCCTATGCCATCGTGCGCATCCGCTACAGAGGCGCGGCTGTGGTCGGCGGTGCCATCTTCATGGCCTATCTCGTGCCACCCTCGATCCTGTTCATCCCGCTCTCGACGGTCATCTATCAATATGGCCTGTTCGACACGCAGATGGCGCTGATCCTGACCTATCCCACCATCCTCATCCCGTTCTCGACCTGGCTGCTGATGGGCTATTTCAAGACCATTCCCTATGAGCTGGAAGAGTGCGCGCTGATCGATGGCGCCACCCGCTTCCAGATTCTGACGCGGATCATCCTGCCACTGGCCATTCCCGGCCTGATCTCGGCCTCGATCTTCTGCCTGACTTTGTGCTGGAACGAGTTCATCTACGCGCTGACTTTCATCAACACGACCTCGAAGAAGACCGTGCCTGTGGCCATCGTCACCGCCTTCACCGATGGCGACCAATACAAGTGGGGCTCGCTGATGGCCGGCGCGCTGGTGGGTTCGCTGCCGCTGGTCATCCTCTACGCCTTCTTCGTCGAACATTATGTGTCGGCCATGACGGGTGCGGTGAAGGAATGACGTCTGTCGCATTCATCGGTCTTGGCGCCATGGGTGCGCCGATGGCAGAAAATCTGTTGAAGCGGCAGTTCCGCGTCACCGGGTTCGACATGCGGCAATCAGCGCTCGACGCACTGGTGGCTGCTGGTGGGCATTCAGCGACCAGCGCAGCCGAGGCGGCCAAGGGTGCCGACATCCTGTTGCTGATGGTGGTGAATGCGGCCCAGGCCCGTTCTGTGCTGTTTGGCGCAGGCGCTCTGGCGGCGCTGAACGTTGGCGGCACGGTCATCCTGATGGCCACCTGCCCGCCGGGTGAGGTCGAGGCGATTGCGGCGGAAGTCGAGGCCAGCGGGCGCGCCTTCATCGATGCCCCGGTCTCTGGTGGTGTGGTCGGGGCAAAGGCCGCCACCCTCACCATCATGGCCGCGGCACCAGATGCAGCCTTTGCCAAAGTGAAACCTGTGCTGGCCGCACTCGGCGACAAGCTGTTCCATGTCGGGCAAAAGCCCGGCCAGGGCGCGATGGTGAAAACCGTCAACCAGCTGCTCTGCGGCGTGCATATCGCTGCTTGCGCCGAAGCGCTCTCGCTGGCGCAGAAGGCGGGCATCGATGGTGGCCTGCTGCTCGAGATTCTCGGTGGCTCTGCCGCTTCAAGCTGGATGCTGAAGGATCGCGGGCCGCGCATGTTGGTGGATGATCCGCCGGTGACGAGCGCGGTCGACATTTTCGTCAAGGACCTCGGCATCGTGCTCGATGCCGGGCGCTCCTCCAAAGCCGCGCTGCCGCTCGCCGCTGCCGCCCACCAGATGTTCCTCGCAGCGTCGGGCATGGGGCACGGCCTGGCCGACGACGCACAAGTGCTGCGCGCTTACCGTGCGCTCAACCGGAAGCCAGCAAACGACGCGTGAGGCGAGGGGGGCAAGAAAAAATCACAAATCTTTCCCCCCTGTTCCCTGCGGAACAGCGTGGGGTGTGGGTCGGGCCTAGGGTCAATTCATCGGCGGAACGGTTCGCCGGACAAACCCAAAGGACCAACACCATGACCAAGTCCATCACCCGCAAATTCGCTCTCGCCGCCCTCGCCGCCGCCGCCCTGGCCACTGCCCCGATGATGGCCACCGAAGCCTCCGCCAAGGATGGGCGCCGCACGAACGCCGCCATCGGCTTTGCTGCCGGCATCGGTGGCGCGCTGCTCGGAGCCGCCATCGTCAATGCCCAGCAGCCCCGCTACCAGGCCCAGCCGCGCTACATCGACGAGCCGCGCTATGAGACCCGCCGTCCGAGCTACGGCTTCCAGAATGTTGGCGCCTACGAGAGCCGCGAGGAAGAGTGCTTCGAGAAGCCGATCCGCCGTATCGACGCCTATACCGGCCGCGTCGTCACCATCGGCACCAAAGTGGTCTGCCGCTGAGTTTCCAACCTCACAAGCTTTGGCGAACCGCTGAACCCCCGGGGCATGCCTCGGGGGTTTTGGTTTGGGCGGGGGCGCCAATCAGCGAGGGCTTGCTGGACGGAATCAGGCGGGGCAGGGGCTATCTGAGAGCGACCTGCCAGGTTTGTCCGTTCACACCGCGCAGGTGGTGCCGCGCACCATCAGCGTCGGGCTGGTGAGAATGCGCACAGGCGCGGCGTTGGGCTCGGCGATGCGCTTGACCAGCAGTTCGGCTGCCTGGCGGCCCATCTGAGCCTGATGGTTCTGGATCGTGGTCAGCGCCGGATACCATTGGGCGGCCTCGGACACGTCATCGGAACCGACAATCGAGAAGTCACGCCCTGCCTCGCGGTTGCGCTGGCGCAGGCCCAGCATGGCGCCGAAAGCCGTGATGTCGTTGAAACAGACGGCAGCAGTTGGCGGTCGGGCCAGATCGAGCAGG
>JAYWHQ010000364.1:0-10094 GCA_043777655.1 Allobosea sp.
ACCGTCACGTCGGATGCGGGCAAGCAGCAGATGCTGCGCGGCCTGCTGTTCGTGGCTGCCTTTCTGCTGGTCTGGATTTCGACCGCACCCTTCAAGGGCATGAATCAATCCGACGAAACGGCATCGAACCTCGTCAATCAGATCGCCTTTTCGCTGATGGCGCTCTTTTCGCTGGCTGGCCTGCTGTTGGTTGATCGCCGTGCCCTGCGCGCCTATGCGCGGCCGATCTGGATTGCCCTGCTGTGCTGGATGGTGCTGAGCGTCATCCTTTCCAACAATTTCGAAGTCTCGTTTCGCGCCACGCAGTTTTCTGCCGTGGTCATCCTGATTGCGGCCGTGGCCATGTTGATGCCCACAGGTGCCGGGCATTTTGCCCGGTTGATCGGCACCGTGGCTCTGGTGATGCTGGGCCTCAACTATGCGGGTCTGGTCATTTTGTCCGATGCCGCCATTCACTCCAGCGGCGACATGTTCGAGCCCGAACATGCTGGCGCCTGGCGAGGCCTTTTTGACCACAAGAACATCGCTGGCGGCATGATGGTCATCTTCCTGATGATCGGTTTTTATGTGCTCAAGGCCTGGGGGCGCTTGCCCGGCATGCTCATCATCGGCCTGTCCGCCATGTTCCTGCTGTTCAGCCTGTCCAAGACCTCGATGGCGCTCGCACCGCTCGTGCTGGCGATCAGCTGGTTCTGCACGCGCGCGCCGGCATTCTGGATGCGCTGCGTGGTGGCGCTCGGGCCTCTGGCGCTTTTGCTCACCTTCACCGTCGGTTCTGTCCTTCTGGCCCCCGTCAATGACCTGCTGCAGGCCATCAGCCCTGGGCAGACCTTTACCGGGCGAACCGAAATCTGGGGGTTCGCCTTTGACCGCCTCGCACAGCGGCCCATCATCGGCTTCGGCTTCGAAGGGTTCTGGGGCAGCGATCAGGTGCGTTTTGCCGAGATTGGCGAGTTTGAGGCCGGCATCGCACAAGGCATGGTCCATGGCCATAACAGCTATGTCGATGCCGTGATCGGCCTGGGTATTCCCGGTCTTGTGCTGGTGCTGCTGACGCTGGTGGTCCTGCCGCTGCGCGATCACTTCAATGTGCAGCGCTTCAGCACGAACGAGGCCATGGCCGAGCTTTTCCTGCGCATCTGGCTGTTCACGATCTACTCGGCCTGCCTTGAAAGCTTCTTCTTCCGCCGGGCTGACCCTGTCTGGTTTGCCATGCTGGTTGCCGTGATCGGCCTCAGGCTCCTGTCGCGCTATCGCGTGGTGGCATGATGCGCTTGACCTAGCGTCGTTTTGTTTGCGGAAGGCCTTGAAATCTGTGTAGGATCGGGATCAACTGCATCCAAGCCGACACCGCGTTACCGTCTGGGAGGAATCCATGCGTCACATTCTGTCTGGCCTGCTGACCGCCACTGCCCTCGGGTTTTCCACGCTGGCCCTGACGGACACAGCCAGTGCCGCGCCGTTCAATCTCGCCGCGCCCGCGCTTGCAGAGCGCGGCAACATCTCTGCGCTTGTTGATCAAGTCCAGTTTGCAGGCCCCGGTCGCCCGCCTCGTGTGGTCCAGCGTCGTGACAATCGAAAAGTTCGTCGCGGCGTGGCCACTGCCATTGGTGTCGGTGCGGCAGCCGCCATTGTCGGCGGCATCATCGCCTCGCAGCAGCGCCCGGCCTACCAGCCAGAGCCTGTCTACGTCGAGCCGCGTCGCTATTATGGAGAGCCAAGGCGCTTCTACAATGACGTGGAGCCTGAATACGTTGAACGCCGCCCTGTCTATGTCGAGCAGCGGCGGGCCTACGGCGGTCGTGGTTCTTATGAGTGCGCACAGCGTTACCGCTCCTACAACCCGTCAACCGGCACCTATGTCGGCTTTGATGGTATCGAGCGCTCCTGTCCGTGAGGTCGCGCTGGCCCTGCCGCGCAAGTCGAGCTGCGGCCAGTCCTGACTGATTCGCGTTTTCTGGAATCAATCTTGGTCCAGCAGCGTTCCAGCTGCTGGACCACTCGTGTATTTTATGCTAATCGCTTAATCGCAAGACGAGATGCGGCCCGGTTCTGGCCAATCCACCACGGCGGGGCGACCCTATTGGCGGCGACGATTCAGATCCTCCTCACATCGTTATCAAGATCATGACGGGGCGTTCCGCGCGCCTTGCATGTTCCATTTTCACCGCGGATCTGAACGTAAGGATATCGTTATATGACCAAGGGCATCGTCAAGTGGTTCAACACCACCAAGGGCTATGGCTTCATCACCCCTGATGACGGCGGCAAAGACGTTTTCGTCCATATCAGCGCTGTCGAGCGCGCCGGCCTGCGCGATCTGCGCGAAGGTCAGGTTGTGATGTTCGAGCTCGTTGCTGATCGCAAGACCGGCAAGTCCTCGGCCGGCAACCTGCAGGTTGCCTGAGACAACAGTCTCTTCCGGACGGGTGCACAGCGCCCGTCCGGTTCCTCTCAACTCTGAAAGTTCAATTTTGACCAATTTTTCCGGCCTCGGCCTGGGCGAGCCTCTTTTGAAGGCCCTCGCCGCCGAAGGTTATATTTGCCCGACGCCGATCCAGGCGCAGGCCATACCCCTCATCCTTTCCGGTCGTGACGTTATGGGCGCAGCCCAGACGGGAACTGGCAAGACCGCAGCCTTCGCGCTGCCCCTTCTCAACCACTTGATCTCGAATCCGAAGCAGGCCCGTCCTGGCGCGGTGCGGTCGCTGATCCTGAGCCCGACCCGCGAGCTGGCCTCGCAGATCGAAGCCAACATTCAGGCCTATGCCCGCTTCACCCGCGTGCGCTCCACTGTGATTTTCGGCGGTGTCTCGCAGGGCAAGCAGGTTCAGGCCATGCGCCAGCCGGTCGACATTCTCGTCGCCACGCCCGGTCGCCTGCTTGATCTCATCGACCAGCGAATCATCTCGCTGGGCGAAGTCGAGATTCTGGTGCTGGACGAGGCCGACCAGATGCTTGATCTGGGCTTCATCCATGCACTGCGCCGCATCGCCAAGCTGGTGCCGCAAAAGCGGCAGACGCTGTTTTTCTCGGCCACCATGCCGAAGCTGATCCGCGAGATCGCGAGCGCTTATCTCACCAATCCGGCTGAAGTGGCGGTGACACCTGTTGCCACCACGGCCGAAAAGGTCGAGCAGAGCGTCATCTTCGTCAACAGCGCCGACAAGCCTGACCTTCTGGCCCGCACCTTGAACGTGCCGGAGCTGGAGCGCGCCATCGTCTTCACGCGCACCAAGCATGGTGCCGACAAGGTGGTGCGCTTTCTGGAAAAGGCCGGTCTGGATTCAGCTGCCATCCATGGCAACAAGAGCCAGAACCAGCGCGAGCGTGCGCTCGGCGCCTTCCGCGACGGCGGCTTGCGCATCCTTGTCGCCACCGACATTGCCGCCCGCGGCATCGATGTCGACAATGTCAGCCATGTCGTGAATTACGATCTGCCCAACATTCCCGAGACCTATGTCCACCGCATTGGCCGCACCGCCCGCGCGGGTGCCACGGGCCTCGCGATCGCTTTCTGCACACCGGAAGAGCGGTCTGATCTGGCCGCCATCGAAAAGCTGACGCGCATCAAGCTCACTCCGCTTGGCACGGTGCCAAGCTGGGATGGCAGGGCGGCCCCCAAGCCGCCGCAGCGCCAGGGCCAGAACCGTGGCCAGCAGGGCCGTCCGCAACAGAATGGCCGTCCGCAGCAGGGCCGTCCCCAGCAGCCGCGCCGCGATGAGCCGCGCGACAATGGTCGCGTGCAGCCTGTGCAAAGCGGAAGGTCTGAAGCCGCTCCAGGCACATCAGGGCTTGGCAATGTCGGCTTCCTGGCTCAAAGAACCGAACAGAGACGCAACACGGATGGGGTCCGCCCCGCCACCGGCAATGAAGGCCGGGACAGGAACAAGACATGGCCAAAGAAGAACTTCTCGAATTCGACGGCACGGTAGTCGAGGTTCTCCCGGACGGTAATTACCGGGTGAAACTCGACAATGACCACATCATCCTCGCCTATGCAGCGGGGAAGATGAAGAAGAACCGCATCCGCACCATTGCGGGCGACCGGGTCGTCGTCGAGATGTCGCCTTACGATCTGGACCGTGGCCGCATCAACTTCCGCCAGAAGACAGCCGGCCCCGTGCCGTCTGGCGCACCGCGCGGCAATCCGAACTTCCGTCGGCGTTGAGCCGTCTGGCACCGGGCTGGACACATGCCAACCTTTACCCGCACGGACCTGGTTTTCATCGCCATTGGCACGCTGATAGGCGTGCTGACCACGGTGGCTGGCGTCTACGGCTGGCACAGGCCTGACGGGGCGATCCCTGCGTTCGGTGTTGTCCTGCTCGGGCTTTTCGCTGTCGAGATCGTGGTGGCGGTCTCGCGCGGTGTATCCCCGATCACGCTGGTGAGCATGCCCGGCCGGATTGCAGCGCTGTTTGCCGGCACGCTGTCCAATTTGTTGAGCAAGATGCTCTGGGCATCACTCTGATCTGAGTTGCCCCGCTTTTCTTGCAGGCAGCTCCCTTCATTCCGCATGAAAATCCCTCTGGCGATACCGCAACACCGATGCTATGATGCTTTTGCTCAATTTGAGCATAGTTGGCTTTGCATCAGCCGCAGGAGTTTGTCATGGGACAGGTGATCCAGACGATTGAAGCCGGTCTTGGCCGCAAGCCGGGCATGGTCACGCCTGCGCCCTATACTGTTTCGCGCGCGGGTGACCGGCGCTTCGATCCGCTGCCCATGCCCAATCTGGAATGGAACCCGGCGGTCGAGCGCGCCACCGCGCATTTCTACGAGAAGGTGAAGCACGTCATCCCGTCCGTGGAATGGCCGTTCTTTGCGCCCTATGTGCTGGCCATCAACGAGCTGAAGAAGGTCCGCAACGCCGCCATTCTCGGCCACAACTACATGACGCCCGAGATTTTCCATTGCGTCGCCGACATCGTTGGCGATTCGCTCCAGCTCGCCCGCATGGCCGCTCAGACAGAAGCGCAGGTCATCATCCAGGGCGGCGTGCATTTCATGGCCGAAACCTCGAAGCTGCTGTGCCCCGAAAAGATTGTGCTGATTCCCGACATGAAGGCCGGCTGTTCGCTGGCGGCCTCGATCACGGGTGCCGATGTGCGCGCGCTTCGGGCGGCCTTTCCGGGCCGCCCCGTGGTCGCCTATGTCAACACCTCGGCGGATGTGAAGGCGGAGGTCGATGTCTGCTGCACCTCGTCCAACGCGGTCCGCGTGGTCGAGAGTCTGGGCGCGCCCGAAGTCATCTTCGTGCCCGATCAGTATCTGGCACAGAATGTCGCTGCGCAGACCAATGTGCGCATCATCGCCTACAAGGGCGCGTGCGAGGTGCATGAGCGCTTCACGGCGGAAGAACTGCGCGAGTACCGCAAGGCCGACCCGACGCTGAAGATCATTGCCCATCCCGAATGCCCGCGCGATGTCGTGCTGGAAGCCGATTTCACCGGCTCGACCAAGGGCATGATCGACTGGGTGAAGGACAACCGTCCGCCCCGCGTGCTGCTGGTGACGGAATGCTCGATGGCCGACAATGTCGCGGTGGAAACCCGCGATGTCGAGTTCGTGCGCCCCTGCAACCTCTGCCCGCACATGAAGCGCATCACCCTGCCCAAGATCCTCGACGCGCTGGTCTACATGCGCCACGAGGTGGTGATCGAGCCGGAACTGGCCGCCCGCGCGCGGCTTTCGGTCGAGCGCATGGTCAATCTGAAGAACTGATGCCAAAAATGAGGCAAGCCGGGCGGCGCACTGCCCGGCCTTCCTGTCTCGCTGGACGCTGAACGAAGACGGACAGGCTTTAATGCAGAACCACCCCATCCTCATCATCGGCGGCGGGCTTGCCGGGCTGTTCACGGCCCTCAAACTCGCGCCTTTGCCCTGCACGGTGCTGTCGCCAAAGCCGCTGGGCGAGGGGGCGTCCTCCACCTGGGCACAGGGCGGCATCGCAGCCGCCATGTCAGATGGCGACACCGCCGAGAAACACGCGGCTGACACGCTTGTCGCAGGCGCGGGCCTTGTTGATGAAAGCGTCGCGCTGATGGTGGCGCGTGAAGCGTCTGACCGCGTCCATGACCTGCTGAGCTATGGCGTGCCGTTTGATCGCGATCTGGCGGGCAAGCTCGTTCAGTCGCGCGAGGCGGCGCATTCGGTTCATCGCGTGGTGCGCGTGCGCGGCGATATGGCCGGTGCCAAGATCATGGAAGCGCTGGTGACGGCTGTTCGCCAGACACCGTCAATCCAGGTGCTGGAAGGCTGGATTGCCGAAGATTTGCTGATGGCCAAAGACCTGTTGACGGGCAAAGACCATTGCACAGGCGTGCTGGCGCGCGGCGAGCATGGCAAGGCGGTCAAAGCCACCCGCTTTGACGCAGCTGTCACAGTGCTGGCCACTGGCGGCATCGGAAATCTCTACGCCGTCACCACCAATCCTTTGGAGGCGCAGGGCATCGGCCTGGCCATGGCCGCGCGCGCCGGCGCGACGATTGCAGACGCTGAATTCGTGCAGTTCCACCCGACCGCGCTTGACGTCGGGCTTGATCCAGCGCCGCTGGCCACAGAGGCCCTACGCGGCGATGGCGCGATCCTCGTCAACAAGGCGGGCGAGCGCTTCATGCTGAAGCTGCACAAGGATGCAGAGCTTGCCCCGCGCGATGTCGTGGCGCGCGGCGTCTTCGCCGAGATCAAGGCCGGGCGCGGAGCTCTTCTGGATGCGCGTCAGGCGATTGGCGCGGAATTTCCCGAGCGCTTCCCGACCGTGACAGCCGCTTGCCGCAAGGCGGGCATTGACCCGGTGACCGATCTCATCCCGGTGGCGCCGGCCGAGCACTATCATATGGGCGGCGTCGAGACCGACATGCATGGCGCCACCAGCCTTCCTGGCCTCTATGCGGCGGGTGAAGTAGCCTGCACGGGCCTCCACGGAGCCAATCGGCTGGCCTCCAACTCGCTGCTGGAAGCTGTGGTCTATGGTGCGCGCGTCGCCGAGGCGATCAAGGCCGGGCCGCTTCCAAAGCTGCGCCGGGGTGAGCCCGCCAAGCTGAAAGGCGAGGGCCCCTGCCTGCCAACGGCGGCTGACCGTGTGGCGATTGTCCGCCTGCGCCAGACCATGATGCTGAATGTCGGCGTGGTGCGTGACGGCAAGGGGCTGACGGAGGCCGTGAAGGTCTTGCAGACCATCGGGCTGAAGGCCGAAAGTTCGATCCTGACCAATATGGCGACAACTGCGCTCGTGGTCGCTTCCAGCGCGATCAATCGTCGCGAAAGTCGCGGCGGGCACATGCGCAGCGACTTCCCCGAGGCAAAGCCAGCACTGGCGCATCGCACGCGGCTGACATTGTCGGCGCCCGCGCCTGCGAAAAAGCGCGTTCGCACATGAAAGCTGACCTCACATGACCAGCGCCTTCCTCAACCCGCTGCTGATAACCGATGCTGTCCACGCTGCCCTGATCGAGGATCTGGGCCGGGCAGGGGACATCACCTCGCTGGCGACCATTCCCGCTGGCCGGAAGGCGCGCGCCGTGATCGCGTCGCGCAAGGATGGCATCGTGGCGGGCGTGCCTTTCGCCCGCGAAGCCTTTCGCCAGATTGATCCATCGCTGCGTTTCGAGGCGTTGCTGGATGATGGCGACCAGGTGAAACCGGGCGATGTGGTGGCGCGGATCTCGGGTGAGGCCCGCTCGATCCTTTCGGCCGAGCGCGTGGCGCTGAACTACATGGGTCGCCTCTCCGGTATCGCCTCGTTGACAGCGATCTATGTCGCCAGGGTGGAAGGCACGAAGGCCCGCATCGTTGACACGCGCAAAACGACGCCGGGCTGGCGCGCTTTCGAAAAATACGCCGTGCGCTGTGGCGGCGGCATGAACCACCGCTACGGGCTGGACGACGCCATCCTCATCAAGGACAACCACATCGCAGTCGCTGGTGGCGTGAAAGCCGCGCTCGATGCCGCCAAGGCGATGGCAGGGCATCTGGTCAAGATCGAGATCGAGGTGGACCGGCTGGAGCAACTGGCACAGGTGCTTCACGAAGGCGCCGATGTCGTGCTGCTCGACAACATGACGCCTGCTCTGCTGAGCGAGGCCGTCGCGATGGTCGCTGGCCGGATGCGCACGGAGGCTTCCGGCGGCGTCAATCTCGACACGGTGGCTGCCATTGCCAGAACCGGCGTCGACATGATCTCGATTGGCGCGTTGACACATTCGGCGACAGTGCTTGATCTGGGCCTCGACATCGAAATCGGCTGAACGAAACCCGACAGCTCACGCCATAAAAAAAAACCCCGGCTTTCGCCGGGGTCAGAGTGGTGTTCTCGTGATGGGGTCTACGAATTCCAGAAAATCTCGATAACGCGCAAATCTCAGTAGCGCGAAGGCGCCCAGCTCTGGCTGCCATGGCGCACCAGCACCTGGCGGTGGCGCGTCTCATAGACAGCCGGGATGGTCTCATGCGCCACCGAGGCGGCACGGATGACAACCTTGCGGTGACGTTCGGCATAGACAGCCGGGATAACCTCGTAATGGGTGGAAGCAGGGCTCGCCATCACGGTGCGGTGGCGGGTGCCGTATTGCGCAGGGGTGTGGACCCAGCAGCCGGTGACATGGCCATGCGCGTCGCGGCTGACCTGCCAGTGCTTGCCACCGGGCGAGATCATGTAGTGCTCGGACACCGTGCGGTATGTGGCTGGCGTGTGATGGGCGATCTTGCTGGCCGGACGGACCAGCACATTCTCGGTGGCGGTGCCGTACTCCGCCGGGATGTGACGGGCGACAGAGGAGGCGGCGCGCACCTGAACATGCTCGGCAACGGTGCCGTATTCGGCAGGCGTGGTCACCAGCTTGTAGCAGCTGGAGCCGTAGCATCCGCCGGCCTGGGCTGCATTGCCGATGAGAAGAGCGGCTGCAAAGGCCGAGCCGATGATGATTTTTGACGCCATGGTACCAAACTCCCTGCACGACAATTGCCGTGGACTGCCGCTGTTGGGTGCAGGAAGCCGGTTCCAGCCGGTAAATACAAGGTTAAGAAGAGAATAAAGTAAATTTAACCATGTTCGTTAGCGTTCAAGCTTGTCTTGCCGTTATTGTGTGCGAAAGCGAAGAAATCCAGAACACCCATGGGAGCAAGCTGGATTGCTTCGCTTTCGCTCGCAATGACGGGTGAGGCTTTGACATTTGCACGCCTCTTGCCCAACCGCATGGGCTCGCAATCGCGGGTGCCCACCAATATATGTCGCTGCAGAAACCCGGAGCCTCGCCATGTCCAACAAGCATCTCGCCGTCGCACTTGCCGCCTCTGCCCTGCTTGTCGCTGGCTCTGCCGCGCTGGCGCAGGGCGGGCCAGACCGCATCTTCAGCAAGTCGACTGTGTGGAAAATGCTGACGCCGGATGACAAGCTGGCCGTCTATGGCATCGACGATCCGGCCATCGAGGGTGTTGCCTGCCACTACACCGCGCCCGAGCGCGGCGGCGTGGCCGGCATGTTCGGCGTGGCGGAAGAGGTGTCCGACATCTCGCTCGCCTGCCGGCAGGTTGGCCCGGTGCGCTTCAAGGAGAAGTTCGAACAGGGCGATGTGGTGTTTCGGGACCGCCGCTCGCTGATCTGGAAGAAAATGCAGATCGTGCGCGGCTGCGACGTGAAGCGCAACGTGCTGGTCTATCTGGTCTATTCAGACAAGCTGATCGAAGGCTCGCCCAAGAACTCGACCTCGACCGTGCCGCTCATGCCCTGGGGTGGGACTGGCGATGCGCCGAAATGCGCCGACTGGGTGAAGTGATGGCGGGCAGCAGCTCTGTTCGCCGCAGGTCTACTCGCTGCAGGTCTACTCGCCGCAGGTGATTTTCAGCGGCAACTCGTCGCCGATCGTGCCTGACGCGTTGCCGACATTGCCGGTAAAATCTTCGCGCTCGGCCAGCCCGAATGCCAGCGAGCGCTCATGCCCCTTGGATTCGCACCAGGCATTTGCGACAATCTTGCCGCATTCCTTGCCGCTGCTGATGCACTCGGCCACGCCATAACCATCACCTTGCGGGATCAGATAGGTCTGCTCGCCCTTGGTGACGACCGGGCCGCTTTTCGACGGCAGCACCGA
>JAYWHQ010000365.1:0-2947 GCA_043777655.1 Allobosea sp.
GGATTCCAGTCGGCATTCACCCTGTTCAATACGAGTACACCGCAGATCTATGCCGACATTGACCGCACGCGCGCCGAACAGATGGGCGTGCCGATCGGGCGCATCTTCGAGACGCTTTCGATCTATATGGGTTCTGCCTTCGTCAATGACTTCAATATTCTCGGTCGCACCTTCCGCGTGACGGCACAGGCCGACAACCCTTATCGTCTGGAGTTGCGCGACGTCGCCAACCTGAAGACCCGCAACGCGACCGGCGAGATGGTGCCGATCGGCTCGGTCGCAACTTTCTCCGACACCACAAGCGCCTTCCGGGTGCCGCGATACAACCTTTACCCGGCCGCCGAAGTGCAGGTCTCGCTCGCGCGCGGTTATTCCACGGGCGAGGGCATCCGCGCGGTCGAGGCGCTTGCCGCGCGCAATCTTCCGCCTGGGATCGGATTTGAATGGACCGAGATCGCGCTGCAGCAGAAGCTGGCCGGCAACACCGCGATCCTCGCCTTCGGGCTTGCTGTTGTGTTCGTGTTCCTGCTGCTGGCTGCGCTCTACGAAAGCTGGCTCCTGCCGCTGGCGGTGGTGCTGATTGTGCCAATGTGCATTCTTGCTGCGATGTATGGCGTCGCCTTCCGCGATCTTGATCGGAACATCCTCGTCGAGATCGGGCTTGTGGTGCTGGTGGGACTTGCGGCCAAGAACGCGATCCTGATCGTCGAGTTCGCCAAGCAAGCGCATGAAAACGGCATGAGCCGGGTCGATGCTGCGGTGGAGGCGGCACGCACGCGCCTGCGCCCGATCATCATGACATCGCTCGCCTTCATCCTGGGTGTGGTGCCGCTGGTCCTGGCCACGGGCGCCGGTGCCGAGATGCGCCAGAGCCTTGGCACCGCCGTCTTTGCCGGAATGATCGGCGTGACGATCTTCGGCCTGCTCTTCACTCCGGTTTTCTACACGGTCTGCCAGGGCATCTCGGAGTATTTCGGAAGAAGAACAAAAAAGGCAGCGTGACACCGCCAGCCGACGAGACCATGTCTACAGGTTCGTAAAGTGCACTGCCGTTTGGCGCGCGCGGGGCGAACCAAGGCTCGGGTGCCCGCCATGCAAGTCTGTCGGCATGGCTTCAAGGCCGGATCATTTCGCCTCGGCACAAACGAGGCCATTGAATGCGCCGTTCCCGTGGTTCGGCAGGGGTTTTCGCAAGGTGGGACGCCGGTTCGTGTGCGGGCATGTCATGCCACTGCATCCATCACTTGCTATCTCGCATATACCAGACGAGGATCGGACAAAGGCTGTCGGGATGGTTGGCTCAGTGCGGGGGACCTGTTGAAATGACGCAACACAACCTGCTCGAGATCCGGGGCCTTCGGATCGGTTTTCGACAGTTCGACCACGTCAACGAGGTCGTCAAAGGCGTGAGCTTGCGCATTCCGCCAGGCAAGACCGTGGCGCTTGTGGGCGAGTCAGGTTCCGGCAAGTCCGTGATCAGTCAGTCGATCATGGGACTGCTGCCGCGCAACGGGCTGATTAACGGCGGAAGCATCACATTCAGGGACCCGAAGACGCCGGATGTTCCTTGCGAGATCGCAGGTCTGGCGCGTGATGGAGCGGCCATCCGGTCTTTGCGGGGTGGCCGCATCGGGATGATCTTCCAGGAGCCGATGTCGTCCCTGTCGCCCATCCACCGCATCGGCGACCAGATCGTCGAAGCCTTGTTGCTGCATCAGGCGATTCCGAAAGGCGAGGGGCGTGGCAAGGTCGTCGAGATGCTGGCGCGTGTCGGCTTCAAGACCCCCGAGCGCGCCTATGATATGTATTCATTCGAGCTTTCCGGCGGCTTGCGGCAACGTGCCATGCTGGCCATGGCGCTGGTTTGCCGCCCTGCATTGTTGATCGCTGACGAACCGACCACGGCACTGGACGTCACAGTTCAGGCCCAGGTGCTGAAGCTGATGAAGGAACTGCAGCGCGATCTCGGCATGGCAATCCTGCTCATCACGCACGACCTCGGCGTGGTCGCCAACATGGCAGACGAAGTGGTCGTGATCTATCACGGCCAGATCATGGAGGCCGGCACCTCAAGTGACATATTTCGTCGGCCAGGCCATCCCTATCTCAAGTCGCTGATGAGGGCGCTGCCGCATTTCGACATGGCAGAGGGCGAGCGCCTGACGCCGATCCGCGAGGCGCGCGCATTGTTGCCTGCCGAGGCGCGACAGGTGCCGGTTGCCGCCAAGGCAGATGCCAGTGAGGCGCCGTTGCTGAGCGTGCGCGGCCTGACCAAACGCTATGGCACCCGCAGCGGCAGCTGGTTTGGCTCGGACACAACAGGCGGCCTGCTTGCTGTCGACAATGTCGACTTCGACATCCGGCGCGGCGAGTGCCTGGGCCTCGTTGGCGAAAGCGGCTGTGGCAAAACCACGGTCAGCAAACTGATCATGCGCGCCGTCTCGCCAACGTCAGGCACCGCGATTTTCCGCAAGGATGGCAGCGAAACCGATGTGTTCAAGTTGTCTGGCGAGGCACTGCGGCGCTTCCGTCCGCGCATGCAGATGGTCTTCCAGGACCCGGTATCGTCGCTGTCGCCACGCATGACGGTGCTCGACATCCTGCGCGAGCCTCTCGACATTCATGGCATCGGGTCCGTCGACGAGCGCAACCAGAAGGTTGCACGACAGATGGAGTCCGTTGGCCTCGATCCGCGTTTCATGAGCCGCTATCCGCACAGTTTTTCCGGTGGCCAGCGCCAGCGCATCGGCATCGCGCGGGCGCTGGCACTGTCGCCTGATCTCATGGTCTGCGATGAGCCGGTCTCGGCGCTCGATGTGTCCGTGCAGGCGCAGGTGCTCGCCCTGCTCAAGAGTATGGTCGCAGAGTTCAACATGGGCGTTGTGCTGATCACGCACAATCTTGGTGTCGTTGCGACGGCGTGCACGCACGTGGCCGTTATGTACGC
>JAYWHQ010000366.1:0-2947 GCA_043777655.1 Allobosea sp.
CTTCACTTTCCACCACCGCGCGGGCTGCCTGCAGCAGCGAGAGGCCGGTAGCGCGCGCATGGTTGTGCAGGATCTGTATGGTGGCATCACCCAGACCGCGCTTGGGCACATTGACGATCCGCTCGAACGCCAGGTCATCGTTCTGGCTGACGACGCAGCGCAGATAGGCCAGCGCATCGCGGATTTCGGCCCGCTCATAAAAGCGCGGGCCGCCTATGACGCGATAGGGCAGGCCCATATTGACGAAACGTTCCTCGATTTCGCGCATCTGCGCCGAGATGCGCACGAGGATGGCAATCTCCGACAGCGGATGCTTCTCGCGCTGGAGCTTCTCGATCTCCTCGCCGATGAGCCGCGCCTCCTCCTGGCTGTCCCAGGCGCCGCTGATCGTCACCTTCTCGCCGGGCACATCCTCGGTGCGCAAAGTCTTGCCAAGGCGCCCTTCATTCTTGGCGATGAGCTGGGAGGCGGCAGCAAGAATATGCCCGGTGGAACGATAGTTGCGCTCCAGCCGCACAACGGTGGCACCGGGAAAATCATGCTCGAAGCGCAGGATGTTGTCGACTTCGGCGCCGCGCCAGCCATAGATCGACTGGTCATCATCACCGACACAGGCAATGTTGCGCCGATGCTGGGCGAGCAGCCGCAGCCAGAGATATTGCGCGACGTTGGTGTCCTGATACTCGTCGACCAGAATGTAGCGGAAGCGCTGGTGATATTCGGTCAGCACATCGGGGTGCCCGCGAAACAGCGTCAGGCAATGCAGCAGAAGGTCGCCGAAATCACACGCGTTCAGTGTCCTCAGCCGGTCCTGATAGGCGCCATAAAGCGTACCGCCGCGCCCATTGGCGAAGACTGCCGCCTCGCCTGCTGGCAATTCGGAGGGCGACAGGCCCCGGTTCTTCCAGCCATCGATGAACCCGGCCAGCATGCGGGCGGGCCAGCGCTTCTCGTCGATATTGTCAGCCGCGATCACCTGCTTCATCAGGCGGAGCTGGTCATCCGTGTCGAGAATGGTGAAATCCGAGCGCAGGCCCAGCAGTTCGGCATGGCGGCGCAGGATCTTGGCCGAGATCGAGTGGAAGGTGCCGAGCCAGGGCATGCCTTCGGCCACGCCGCCGACCAGATGGGAGACACGCTCCTTCATCTCGCGCGCGGCCTTGTTGGTGAAGGTCACCGAGAGGATGCCGGAGGGATAGGCTTTGCCGGTGGCAATGAGATGTGCAATCCGCGTCGTCAGCACGCGGGTCTTGCCGGTGCCAGCGCCCGCCAGCACCAGCACGGGGCCTTCGGTGGCCTCGACCGCCTGCCGCTGTTCGGGATTGAGGCCCGCCAGATAGGGCGCGGATGCTGCCCGCAGGCTCGCCATGCGCGACAGCACACCGCCCTCGACAGGGCGGTGGGTCAAGTCATCAGGTGTGCGTTCTGTTTTGGACAAAGGTGCGCTTTGGCTGTTGGCAGCGAATCGGCTGGCCCGAATGTGGGGTGCCGATGGGGCGATGTCGAGCTTTCAGCGGCCACGCGTCACGAGCATGTCATGAACCCGCAACGGTGCTGACATGAGACGCTGAGAAAGGTCTGGCGATAGCCACTCCAACGGGAAGTCTCACCATGCATTCCACCCTCCGCGCGCTTGCGGGCAAACTCGCTGCCGGTTTCCTGATCGCCTTGCCGGTTCTCGCCCAGCCTGCTCTTGTTCAACCGGCGTTTGCCCAGCAGGAATTCACCGCCAATCTGGCTGGCCACACGCTCCTGCCAGCCCGCACATTCATTCCCGCGCCAGCAGATGCACCGGAGGATCTGAAAGTCTCCGGCAAGTTCACTGGCGGCACCCGCGTCGAGGCGCTTGGCACCGTGATGGGCCGCTCTGCCGGGCGCCCGACCGGCCTGTCGCTGCCGTTCAACGGCCAGCCGGTGCAAGGCCACTCAGGCATCAAGATGATGCCTGATGGCACAGCCTGGGTGCTGACCGACAATGGCTTTGGCTCGAAGGCCAATTCACCCGACGCCATGCTGTTCTTCTCGCGCGTGAAGCTCAACTGGGAGAGCGGCAACATCGAGCGGCAGGAAACCGTCTTCCTGCATGATCCCGACAAGAAGGTGCCCTTCCGCATCACGCATGAAGGCACGGCCAAGCGCTATCTGACGGGCTCCGATTTCGATCTGGAAGGCATCCAGATCATCAATGGCAAGGCCTGGATGGGTGATGAATTCGGCCCCTATCTGATCCGAGCTGACCTGACCGGCAAGGTCGAGGCCGTGTTCGAAACCATGGTGGACGGCAAACTTGCCCGCTCGCCCGATCATCCCGGCGTCTCGACGCAGGCCATGCCGGCAGCACCCGGCGCCTTCACCGTTCGCCGCTCGCGCGGCTATGAGGGGCTGGCCAGCTCGCCGGATGGCAACTTCCTTTATGGCCTGCTGGAAGGCCCGCTCTGGGATGCCGAGAAGAAGGATTGGGAGAAGACGGTGGATGGCAAAGAGTATCTCCGCATCCTCGAATTCGATGTGAAGTCCGAGAAGTGGACCGGGCGTTTCTGGCGCTATGTTCTGGACCAGAATGGCTTTGCCATCGGTGACTTCAACATGCTGGATGCCACCACCGCCCTCATCATCGAGCGCGACAATGGCGAAGGCACGGCAGACAAGGCCTGCCCGGCCGGCCAGCGCGCCGAAACCTGCTTCCATGATCTGGCCAAGTTCAAGCGCGTGGTGAAGATCGAGATGAACGAGGCCAATCAGGCCAAGGATGTGCGCAAGATCGCCTTCATCGACCTGATGAAAATCCAGGACCCCAACAAGAAGGCGCGCAAGCCACTGAACAATGGCGTGCTGACCTTCCCGTTCTTCACCATCGAGAATGTCGATCGCGTCGATGCCCGGCACATCGTGGTTGGCAATGACAACAACCTGCCTTTTTCCTCCAGCCGTGATCCCAACATGGTGG
>JAYWHQ010000367.1:0-2945 GCA_043777655.1 Allobosea sp.
GCCACTCCGGCATCGAACGTGGCGGGCGGCAGCGGCACGTGGAGCCGGTATCCGTATTCCGCCACGGCTCCGGGGCTCCTGACATTGACCATCGGGCCACCCAGCGAGCGAGCGAGGAAAGTCTTGATGGCTGACAGGGCCGATCCCCGTTCCGGATCGGCCGGAAACGTCAGGATGCAGGGCCAGATATGAGCCCCGGATGGTCCGGGCCGCATCTGCGCATCGGACCAGAGCATCGGATAGATCAGCCCCTCCGGCTTGTCGCCATGTTGCCCCGGCGCCAGTCTCGCGCGGTCCGCTGCTGTCGGCTCTTCAAGCGGGCCGGCGTTTTCCGGCGGCCTGATCTCGGCAAGGCCGGCGAACTGGAAAGGCTGGGCTGTGTTGACGTCCAGACCGGCATGCGGCCTCCCGGCGGGGCCCAGAACCCAGTTCTCATAGGGCCCGAGCAGCTGGGCCAGCTCATTATGCGCATCGTCAGCCATGGTCTTCTCCGCCAGATGCGCCAGGGCCGCATCTGCTGCCTGCCACTTCAAGCCTTGCGTCAGCCCGCGAACTCGGCGCTCACCTTGCCCCAGAGCCAGCCGAAAATGGCGCTGGGTTCGACAGGGACCGCGGCCTTCGCTGCAAACGCGAGGCCATGTGTTGCCGCGTCCTTCTGCCAGGCGCCAAGCGAGAAATCACTGTCGCCACTGGCTGTGTAACGGCGGCTCCTGATCGCGCCGCCCTTGTCGCACATGGCCAGGATGATCTGGCCGATGGCCTCGCCAATGGCCGCGCCGGCCCAGCTGTCGACCGGAAAGTGCATCCCGGCCACTGTCCGGTTCACTGCGATGCGCGCCGCCTGTCGCAGCAGCAGATCCTGCAGCCGTTTGGGATCGGGGAAATAGGCCCGGCCTTTCGATGAGCCGACGACCCCGTTCAGCACGGTTGCCACGGCAAAGGCTTCCGCCGCATGGGCGCTGGGATAGGTGTTGTGCCCCGGCGTCGGGATCATCGGCATCACGGACGGGTCGAGGCTGTCTGGCCTGCGACAGGCAAGGTGATGCTTGGCCATCATGGTCACATGCGCGGCAATGACCTGCGTGATCGTCATCAGCTCGAGCGTGTGGCGGTGGCGTGTGGCGGTCAGCCCCATCAGGGCGCCATAATAGTCGGCCGGCAGGCCAAGCTGCGTCAGGATTTCGGCCGCACGGTCGCCGCGCTGGTCCCGGTAGCTGCGCAGGAACCTGAGCTGCGCCTTGAACACCTCGATGTCGGGTCGCGCCAGCGTGACGCAGGCCAACGGCGCAGCCCTTCCATGGCTGAGCACGATGCCTTTTGACATGTCGCCATCGAGCGGCTGCCAGTCGAAGCTGCGCATGAACTCGGTGATGTAGAGCGATGCCCGCACCCAGGCTGCATAGTTGCCGAGGTTCTCGCTCTCGCCTGTTTTGAGCTGGTGCCTGGCCGTGATCGCGCCGGGATCCGTCGGCTGGTGGTCCAGCACGGCCTGCATGCTGATCGTGAGCCCCTGCACCAGCGCAGGAAAGACCGCCGCGTCGCCTGCAAAGCCGCCGAGCCCGGACATGCCCATCGAGCCCATGCTTCCCATTGATCCCATGGACCCCATTGAACCCATGGACCCCATCGAGCCCATGCTTCCCATCGAGCCCATGGAGCCCATTGAACCCATGCTTCCCATCCCAGCCATGTCATGCTCCCGGTTGCTTCATTTGCCAGCCGGCCGTTCCTGGTCCGGCCTCGTCAATCGCCACTGGGGATGCCCGCCGCCCCAAACGCCTGCGCCATCATCCGTCCCATCCTGAACCCAGCCGATGGATGGTTTTTCAGATAGTCCGAGATCGTCATTTCCGGCGTTCTTGCCAGGAGCTGCTGGCCGACAGCCCGGGTCTCGTCATCCCGGCCAAGGAAATGCAGCGCAAACAGCTTTATCCGGAGTGTCGACAGATGGCGGTCATTGACCGCGATGGACCGGTCAGCCAGCTCCAGCGCACGCTCATAGGCGCCGTTGCTGAGATGGGCGCCCGCCACCAGCGCGTCGTAGAAATAGCTGAAAGGGTCAATCGGCGAGAGCGCCTGGCCGCGCTCGGTTGCGGCAACCGCCGCTTGCCCGTCGGACCGGAAGGTGTGCATGGCGCCCTTCAGCAGCCAGGCCAGAGATTCATTCGGATTGGCAGCGAGCGCGGCATTGTAGCGCTGCTCCGCCGTGTCGAGACGGCGCACGAGGTTGCCCTCCACGAAACCGTCAATCGTCAGGCAGAAGGCATTGTCGGGGCTGAGATCCAGCGCGCGCGCCGTCGCATCGCGCGCCAGTTGCGTTTCGCGCGCCGTGTCCGTGCTCCAGCGGTTGAACACGCTGAGCACATACCACTTGCCCAGCCAGGCATGGATTTCCGCAGTGTGCGGCGCACGCCGCAGGGCCTCGTCGAGCAGTTCGCGGGCGCGGGCAAAATCGCGCAGTGTCGCGCGGTGCATCAGGCTGGCGCTGGCAATCAGCAGCCGGTGATCCTCGATCTGCGCCGGCACCCGGCCCCTGACATGCGTCAGGGCCTCATCGGCGATGCTGCTGCCGATGGCCTTGATGATCTCGGCAATGCCTTCGCCGGCATGGGCCACAAAGCTGGCCTGTGTGCGCACGAACTGACGCGTCCACAGAATGCGGCCCGAGCGGGAATCGACCAGATCCGCGTCAAGAACAACCATGTCAGCGCTGCGCCGGAGGCTGCCGCTGACGCAGAAATCAGCCTTCAGCACTGCCCGCACGGCGCTGATGTCGACCATGCCGCGCGCGAGCTCGCGGGCCGACAGATGCGAGATCACGCTCAGCAGGTGCGAGCGGCTGAGGGAACGGCAGGTCTCCTCGGCCAGCCAGTCCCCCAGCACCGCATCATCCGCCTCGCCCGAGATGCTGCGAAATGGCAGCACGGCCACTGTTGGCAAGACAG
>JAYWHQ010000368.1:0-2938 GCA_043777655.1 Allobosea sp.
GCATCAGGCGCTGTTGCGCCGTTTCAGCGAAGCTTCCCAGGCCAGTGCCTGCCCGACGATGGTCTCGAGATCATCGAGCTGCGGGTTCCATCCGAGTTCGGCCCGGATGCGGTCCGCCTTGGCGACAAGCGATGCGGGATCGCCATCGCGGCGCGGGGATATCCTGACGGGGAAATCGACGCCCGAGACCTTTTTGACGACATCGATGACCTGCTTGACCGAGTAGCCGCGACCATAGCCGCAGTTCAGCGTGGTGCTGGCACCGCCATTGCGCAAATGCTCAAGCGCGGCGACATGGGCGCGGGCGAGATCGGTGACGTGGATATAGTCGCGCACACAGGTGCCGTCAGGCGTGTCGTAATCCGTGCCGAACATTTCCAGCATGGCACGCTCGCCAAGCGCTGCCTGTGCCGCCACCTTGATGAGATGCGTCGCCTGCTTGCCAGACTGGCCCGAGCGGCCTCTGGGGTCGGCACCCGCCACATTGAAATAGCGCAGGATGACAAAGCTGAGCCCATGTGCGCGGGCGGCATCGTTGATCATCCATTCGCTCATCAGCTTGGAGCGGCCATAGGGGTTGATTGGCGAAAGTGCGATGTCCTCTGGCACGGGGCTGATGGCCGGTTCGCCATAGACTGCTGCCGTGGAAGAAAAGATCAGCTTCCTGACGCCAGCGCGCACGGCCGATTCCAGCAAGGCGCGCGTCTTCACTGTGTTGTTGAGATAATAGCCCAGCGGGTCGGTGACCGAATCGGGCACCACGATCCGGGCGGCAAAATGCGCGATGGCGGTGATCTTGTGCTCGCGAATGGTGCGCTCCACCAGCGCCTGATCGCCCATATCGCCGATGACGAGCCTCGCCTCCTGCGGCACAGCCCACCAGGCTCCGGTCGACAGATCATCGAGAACCACGACACTCTCGCCGCGATCCAGCAACTCCAGCACCATGTGGCTGCCGATGTAACCAGCACCACCCGAAACAAGCACAGTCATGTTCTACCCCAGAAGAAATCCCAGTCTGAGCTTCACCATAGATCGGTGCCTGTTGAAGTCCCGTCAATTCAGAATGTTGCATTTTTATGAAATGCCGATGATTTGGCGGTCTGCCGGCAGCGCAACCCGCTTTTTCAGGCGTTGTTCAGATTGTTGTGGTTAGTCGCATGCTGACGTTTCGATACCCTCCACCTTACAATCGAGAGAAGCTGCCATGTTCAAGCCTGTCCGCAAGGCCGTCCTTCCTGTTGCCGGTCTCGGCACGCGCTTTCTGCCCGCCACCAAGGCGATCCCCAAGGAGATGCTGACGGTCGTCGACCGCCCGGTGGTGCAGCATGTGGTGGATGAAGCACGCGCGGCCGGCATCGAGCATTTCGTCTTCGTCACGGGCCGCAACAAGGGCATGATCGAGGACCATTTCGACATGGCCTATGAGCTGGACGATACATTGGCGCGCCGCAACAAGACCAAGGAGCTTGCCGCATTGAAGGCCGATCTGCCGCCAGCCGGTGGCACCAGCTTCACCCGCCAGCAGGCGCCGCTTGGCCTTGGTCACGCCGTCTGGTGCGCACGTGACATCATCGGCGACGAGCCGTTTGCGCTGCTGCTGCCCGACATGCTGCATCACACGGCGGGCGATGGCTGCCTGGCGGAAATGATCCGTGCCTACAATGACCACGGCGGCAACCACATTGCGGTGGCGCCGGTGCCTGACGACCAGACGCATCAGTATGGCATTGTCGGTGTGACCGACATCAGATCGAAAGTGTCCCAGATCACCCAGATGGTCGAGAAGCCGGCCCAGGGCACGGCGCCGTCAAATCTGCACATCACCGGCCGCTACATCCTGCAGCCGACGATTTTCGATCTGCTGGCGAAGCAGGAGAAAGGTGCAGGCGGGGAAATTCAGCTGACGGATTCGATGATCGAGCTGGCCAGGCTGGAACAGTTCTTCGCCGTGCGTTTTGACGGCGCGATCTACGACACCGGCTCCAAGATCGGCTTTCTGACCGCGAACATCGCCTATGCGCTGGATCGCGCCGATCTGGGCCCGGCCTTGCGGGCCGAAATCAAGACGCTTCTGGGCAAAGTATCCTGAAGCCTGTTGTCGGGCGAGCGAAGCGCGGCCTCAGAACTGCATCCTGAGGCCGACCTGCGCGATGTTGGCAGTGTAGTCCGAGCCTGCGGTTGTCGAGTTCAAGCGCTCATGGGTGAAGCTGGCGCGCACAGCAAAGGTGCGCGTGAGCCGGTATTCCAGCCGGGCGCCAACCGTGGCCGCCTCTTCCCGCAGCGTTGAACGGTCATAGTCCGTGCGGCTGAAGGTGGTGAAGCCGGTGACGGTGAGGTTCCGCATCAGGGCATGCGCGACCTCGAGACTGGCGCGCCGCGCCACGGCGCCGCTGACATTGGCGAGTGTCGTGTCGGCCAACTCTGTGGAGCCGCGCAAGGTCACGGTGGTCAGCGGTGTGGCGGACCAGATGAGAGCGGCATCGCCGACGACACCGCGCAGGTCCTTCAGGCGGCCATCCTCATATACCCTCGTCTGATAGCCGACGGCGACCTCACCAGTCAGCTGGCGTGTCAGTTCGAAAGTTGAGCCGACGCGGCCGCCATAGCCATTCGAGGAGCGACGGAAGCCTGAGGAATCGGTTGTTTCGTCAAAGCGGCGCGTGTCGGCAAGGCCTTCGATGAACGGACGGATTCCGGGCATGACCTCATAGCCGACGCGGGCGCGCAGGCCATACTGTGTCTGGTTGCGGTCTGACTGGCTGAGCGTTCTGCCATTGGTGAGCTTGGCATCCTCATAGTCAGTACGATCAACGGAGCCACGCAGCGAGAGTTGCAGGCGGTTGATGTCATGGGTCACGCCCACACTGGCGCCATAGGCGTAGGTGGCAGGGCGGCCTGTCACAGCGGCGTTGAGATCGGTCGAGCCGGGGCGCTG
>JAYWHQ010000369.1:0-2936 GCA_043777655.1 Allobosea sp.
ACCCGATGAGTGCGAGGCGCTGGAGTTGACGGCGAAGAGCAAGGTGGCCCGCATTCGCCGTGTGCGCGCCATCGACCATGTGCCGCTCATCATCGAGACGTTGACGCTACCCGATGCGTTGTTTCCCGGTGTGACCGAAAGCGCGGTGCCGAACTCGCTCTACGCCTTTTATTCGGCGCGCTATGGCATCACCATCGCCCATGCCCGCGAAAAGCTGAAGGCGGTTGCGCTCGAGCTTGAGGATGCCGCGATTCTCAAGCGCGAGATCGGGCATCCGGCGCTGCAGATCCACCGCGTGGCGCTGTCGCTGGAGGTGCGCCCAGTCGAGTGGCGCGTCAGCCTTTGCCTCACCGACGATGCCCACTATCTCTCATTCATGCGTTGAGACACAATCGGCCACCCAACAGATTCCGGCAGCCGCAAAGAGCTGCTACCAACCTCGGAGAAGTTACATGATCGGCATGTTTTCGCGCCGCCTCGCGCTTGGTGTTGTTGCCAGTGCGGCGATTGTCGGCAGCTTTGCCGCACCGGCCTCAGCGCAGAGCTTTCCCAACCGCACGATGACGATGATCGTGCCTTTCGCGGCTGGTGGCCCCAGCGACGTGATTGCGCGCCTGTTGGCTGACAACATGAGCCGCACGCTGGGCCAGCAGGTCATTGTCGAGAATGTGGCCGGTGCCGGCGGCGTGGCGGGAGCCAGGCGGCTGGCGCAATCACCAGCTGATGGTCACACAATGCTGATCCACCACCTGGCTCTGGCTGCTGCGCCCTCGCTCTATGCCAGCCTTGGCTATGACACGGCCACCGCCTTTGCGCCGATCGGCCTTGTGAACACAGGCCCCATGGTCATCACCGGCAAGCTCGGGCTGCCGCCCGTTGATGCCAAATCCTTCTTTGCCTATGCCAAGGCACAGGGCGACAAGCTGACCGTGGCGCATGCCGGAGTTGGCTCCAACTCGCATCTCTGCTCGCTGCTGATCGGCCAGTCGCTCGGCATCAAGCTCACCAGCGTCGCCTATCGCGGCACGGGCCCGGCGATGAATGATCTGGTCGGCGGCGTGGTTGATGTGCTGTGCGACCAGTCGACGACTGCCGTGCCGCAGGTGCAGGGTGACAAGATCCGCGCCTATGCGGTGACATCGACCGCGCGTCTGGATGTCCTGCCGCAGACAGCTACGGCTGCCGAGTCGGGCGTCGACATCAACATGACGATCTGGCACGGCCTCTATGCCGGCGCTGGCACCCCGGAAGCAGCGCTTGATCGGCTGAATGCCGCTCTACAGGTGGCCCTCAAGGAGCCGGCGATCCTGGACCGGTTCAAGGCTGTCGGCACAGGCGCTTTCCCCGACGCCGAGCGCAGCCGCGCCGCCCATGCCACCCGCTTCACCGGCGAGGTAAAGAAATGGGCCGAATTGCTGAAGGCCGCAGGGGTGACGCCGCAGACGGCAAATTGACGGGCCCGGTCCAAGCTTTGAGCGCCATCGAGGCTTTCGCCTGACGCAAGACAGCCGCGCCCCGGATTGTGTATGAATGACGGATGTGGACATCCGACTTCGAACCCTTGCGCGGCCTGGAGCCCGAAGCCAGAGCCACGCTGGATACGCTGCGTCCGAAAACGGTGCCGAAGGGCACCGTGCTTTTTCATGCCGGAGATGAGCCTCCGGGTTTCATGCTGGTGCTTGCAGGCCGCGTCGGCGTCTATCTGATCGGCCAATCCGGCAGGGACATGCTGCTCTACGATGTCGTGTCCGGGCAGACATGCGTTCAAACGACGCTGTGTCTGCTTGGCGAGCAGGCCTACACCGGAGAGGGCCTGGCAGAAACTGACGTCAAATTCGTCCTGCTTTCGCGTGCGCAGTTTGCCTCGCTGATGAGCATTTCAGCTCATTTCCGCAACTATATCTTCCGCTCTTTTGGAAACCGCCTGAAAGAGATGGTTGCGCTGCTGGAGAAGGTCTCCTTCGTCAAGGTTGAAGCACGGCTGGCTGCCGAAATCCTGCATCGGGCGGGGACGGGCAACGACGTCAGCGCCACCCATCAGGAACTGGCCACGGCCATCGGTTCAGTGCGCGAAGTCGTCTCGCGTCGGCTCGAGAACTTCCAACGTAACGGCCTGGTACAACTTGACCGCGGCCAGATCACGCTTGTTGACCCGCACGGACTTTCGCGCCTGTCCCACGAACGAGGGTGACCTAGTCACAGACAGAGCGGTGCCCATGTGGTCTATGGGGCCATCGCTGCATGTCAGCTTGTTTGAAGGACGCTTCCCCATGTTCAAGACCAATGTTGGCACTGTTGACCGGCTGCTCCGTTTCGGCGTCGGAATCGTGCTGCTCGGGCTGTTTTTCCTGTATCCGGATTCTTCCTGGCGCAATTTCACACTAATTGGCATTGTGCCAATCCTGACCGCGATTTTCAGCACATGTCCGCTCTATTCGCTTGTGGGCATGTCGAGTTGTCCAATGAAGCGCGGGTGACTTCAGCCCCGCCACGCGCGCGTTCGACAGCTTGAATGGCGCGCGCGTGCGTGGCCCCGCTGGATCATTGCATCGCGAAACAATCAATGATCCGAACTTCCGAAAGCGGCAGGCGTGACACGGCATAATGTCAACTCAGGCTCAAGCAACGAGGTCCGTTCAGACTCTCAAACCCTTGCCAGGCGTGCGGCGAAACCTGCCAGCGCCGCGCCGAAAATCTGGGCAACAATGAACATCGGCACATCTGCCAGGCGAATGCCTGCAAATGTGTCGCTGAGGCTGCGCGCAATCGTCACCGCCGGGTTGGCGAAAGAGGTTGATGAGGTGAACCAGTAGGCCGCACCGATGCAGGCGGCGACTGCTGCCGCGACAGCTGTCGGGTTGGCCTTGCGCACGAACAGGATGGTGCAGCACAGCCAGAAGGTCGCGACAATCTCGGCGATGAATTGCCCGCTGCCG
>JAYWHQ010000370.1:0-2936 GCA_043777655.1 Allobosea sp.
CAGAGCCGCGAACCGACAGACCAGCGCATCCTGACGATTGCCGCCGAGCATCTGCGGCTGCACGGGCTCAGGCGATTCACCATCGTCTCGGTGGCGGAAGAGGCGGGCATGACCCATGCCAATGTCTACCGCTACTTCGCCTCGCGCGATGCGCTGATCGAGGCCGTGGTCGAGGTCTGGCTCAAATCTGTCGAGCGGCGGCTGGCCGACATCGCCGATGGGCCTGATCCGGCGCATGACAAGCTCGAGCGGCTGATCCTGGCGCTGGCGCGCGCCAACCGCGACCTCATCAGCGATGATCCGAACCTGTTTGCGGCCTTCAACAGGGTGGTGACGCAGCGCGGCGCGGCAAGCCGCCGCAACCGGGCACGGGTGCGGGCCATTCTTGAGCGGGTGGTGGATGAGGGGATCGCGGCAGGCGCTTTCGAGCCGCGCGACAGGGACAAGGCGGTGGCCTTCGTGATTGATGCCACCCACCGTTTCATTCATCCGGCGTCGCTCGTTCTGGAGAGCGACATGCCCCAGCAGGCCGTCGAGGCCCGGCTGGGTGCGCTTATCACGGTGACCCTGCGGGCTTTGGCCACAGGGTTGGTTTGATGTGACAAATGACATAAACTGGTATCTGTAACATTTTTATTCGTCGGCCGTGATGCGAGGACCTGCGCCAGGTTTGGCGGACTAAACAACTGGGTTGATTCAAGAATCCTTTGTTTCGCGATGGGTTGTCATCGCCATGTCTTGCAATTGCCACAGTGCAGGATGACTTGAGTTTTACGGCGTTTTTCGGTTCAAGGAACCTCAATTCCGGCGGAGCTCCGCCTTTCTGCTTATCCTTTTTCAGCACGGGAACCGAGACCTCATGGCGCGCAAGAAAATCGCTCTTATCGGTGCTGGCCAGATTGGCGGCACATTGGCCCATCTCGCCGGCCTCAAGGAACTGGGCGACATCGTCCTCTTCGACATTGCCGAGGGCATCCCTCAGGGCAAGGCGCTGGATCTGGTCGAGTCCTCCGCCGTTGACGGCTTCGATGCGCTCTATCAGGGCACGAATGATTACAAGGACATTGCGGGCGCAGATGTGGTCATCGTCACGGCTGGCGTGCCGCGCAAGCCGGGCATGAGCCGCGATGACCTGATCGGCATCAACCTCAAGGTGATGGAAGCGGTTGGTGCAGGCATCAGGCAATATGCCCCCGAGGCTTTCGTGATCTGCATCACCAATCCGCTCGATGCGATGGTCTGGGCGCTGCAGAAGTTCTCCGGCGTGAAGCCAAGCAAGATCGTCGGCATGGCCGGCGTGCTCGATTCAGCCCGCATGGCCTATTTTCTGGAAGAGGCCACCGGCGTCTCGATCAAGGACATCACCACTTTCGTGCTGGGTGGCCATGGCGACGACATGGTGCCGCTGGTGCGCTACTCGACCGTTGGCGGCATACCGCTGCCGGATCTGGTCAAGATGAAGTGGCTCAGCCAGGAGCAGCTTGATGCCATCGTCGAGCGCACCCGCAAGGGCGGTGGCGAGATCGTCAACCTGCTCAAGACCGGCTCGGCCTTCTATGCCCCGGCGGCCTCGGCCATTGCGATGGCCGAAAGCTATCTCAAGGACCAGAAGCGCGTGCTGCCATGCGCTGCCCACATCGAGAATGCCTATGGCGCGAAGGACATGTTTGTCGGCGTGCCGGTGGTGATCGGTGAAAACGGCGTCGAGCGCATCATTCAGGTCGAACTCAATGCTGCCGAGCAGGCGATGATGGACAAGTCCATTGCGTCTGTTCAGGGCCTGATCGAAGCCTGCAAGACGGTCAATCCCGCTTTGAAATGAGGCAGCCGGCAACGGGCAGTCGGCAATCGTGACAGCCCGTTGTTTTTCCGATTGCCGACTGCCCACTGCCCATTGCCACTCCGCAGGAGCCACAGATGAACATCCACGAATATCAGGGCAAAGCTGTCCTTAAGGAATTTGGTTGCCCGATTTCAGCCGGCTACGCGGCGTTTACGGTGGCGGAAGCTGTCGAGGGTGCCAAGAAGCTGCCCGGCCCGCTTTATGTCGTGAAGAGCCAGATCCATGCGGGTGGCCGCGGCAAGGGCAAGTTCAAGGAATTGCCCGCTGATGCCAAGGGCGGTGTGCGTCTGGCCAGGTCCATTGCCGAAGTCGAGGCCCATGCCAAGGAAATGCTGGGCAACACGCTGGTGACGATCCAGACCGGTCCCGCCGGCAAGCAGGTCAACCGGCTCTATATCGAAGACGGCTCCGACATCGAGAAGGAGTTCTATCTCTCGGCGCTGGTTGACCGCGCGACGTCGCGCATCTCGTTTGTGGTCTCCACCGAAGGCGGCATGAACATCGAAGATGTGGCGCATGACACGCCGGAAAAGATCGTGACCTTCTCGGTCGATCCGGCCACCGGCATCATGCCGCATCATGGCCGCAAGGTCGCCAATGTGCTGGGCCTGAAAGGCGACACTGCCAAGCAGGCAGAAAAGGTTCTGGCGCAGATTTTCACCGCCTTTGTGTCGAAGGACATGGAGATGCTGGAAATCAACCCGCTGATCGTGACCACGGGCGGCCAGGTGAAGTGTCTGGATGCCAAGGTGTCCTTCGATTCCAACTCGCTCTATCGCCACCCGGACATCGTGGCATTGCGCGACGAGAGCGAAGAGGACCAGAAGGAAATCGAGGCCTCCAAGTTCGACCTCGCCTATATCGCGCTGGATGGAACCATCGGCTGCATGGTCAATGGCGCAGGCCTTGCCATGGCGACGATGGACATCATCAAGCTCTATGGCGAAGCACCGGCCAACTTCCTGGACGTGGGTGGCGGCGCCACCAAGGAAAAGGTGACGGCCGCCTTCAAGATCATCACTGCTGATCCGCAGGTGAAGGGCATTCTGGTCAACATCTTCGGTGGCATCATGAAATGCGATGTCATTGCCGA
>JAYWHQ010000371.1:0-9998 GCA_043777655.1 Allobosea sp.
GGCTGGCTATGGCCGAGGCAATGCCACCGCTTCCAACGCTGCTGGCAATGGCTGGCGCTGCAGCGACGCGCGCATTGGCAGCAGCAGCGGAGAGATTCATGCGCTTGGCCGCACGCTGATAGGCTTCGACCATCCCAAGGCTCAATGTGTCGATGCCATCAATGCCGCGCGAACGCTCGGTGACGCCATTGGGCTGGATGAGCTCGATGAGGCTGCCGCCAAAATTGGTCATGTCACGCGCCTGCAGCGCCAGCGACTGGGTCGGTTTCGGGCGCTCGCGCCCTGCTGCGTCTGCGGCTTCGTTCAACGCGCGCTGGTTCGGGTTGATGCCCGGAGGCGCGACATAGGCAAAACCAGCCGAGGCTTTCGAGACGTCAACCATGGGAACCCGCAACACAACCGCGCACCGACCAAAGGTAGGCTTGTCGCCAACGGTAGGTGCACCCGCTTAAGACATCGCTAACCGAAAGCGCGGGGTTTGATCGAAACGGCCCCCGGGCTGACATCCAATCGACATCAACGGACGTGCTGCCCCGTGCGCGGCGACGGCAAACCGCTTCCAGCGGCCATCGAACACTTGCTTTCGCTGACATCCCTTGCCAGTTACGTGGCGGAATTTCCGCATGTCGCGGTGCCAGGCTTAACGGAGCAGGACCATGGAAGAACTCATTTCGCGCATCACCTCGGTCGCCGGCATTGACGAGGGTCTGGCGCAGAAGGCCGTCGGAATCATCCTCGGTTTTCTGCAGAAGGAAGGCCCCGCCGCCGAAGTCAGCCAGATGATGGCGGCGATGCCCGGCGCGGAAGCGCTGATCCCTGCAGCGCCCGCCAGTGGCGGCCTGATGGGCATGGTCGGCGGTATGATGGGCGGCGGCGGCGTCATGGCGCTGGGCGGCCAATTGATGGGTGCCGGCCTCTCCATGGGCCAGATCCAGTCTGTCTCGAAGGAAATGTTCGCCTTTGGCCGCGAGAAGGCCGGTGAAGACGCCATGGGCGCCATTGTCGGCGCCATTCCGGGTCTTGGTCAGTTCGTCTGACACCGAACCATCCATTCGGCGGGCCTGAAGGCAGGCCGAATGCAGCATTCGTGCACAGCCTCTTCGCCAAATGGCGGATTGGCTGTGTGCTTGCGTGCATGGCATGAGAATTTGCACCGGGGCTGGCGCTGAAGCCTGGCCCGGTCAAGGATGCCGGCATGACAGAGCCCAACCCATTTTCAGACCCGTTCCCTGCTGCCAGCGAGATACAATGGCGAGCATCGGTCGAAAAGGTGCTGAAAGGCGCCGATTTCGCCCGCAAGCTGGTGAGCACGACGGCTGATGGCATCGCCATCCAGCCACTCTATCAGAAAGCCGGTGGCCAGGTCACCACGGGCCTCAATCCCGGCCAGCGCTGGCAAGTCTGCGCGCGGGTCGATCATCCTGATGGCGATGAGGCATCACGGCAGGCGCTTGATGATCTTGAAGGCGGCGCTGACGCGCTGGCGCTCTGCATGCCCGGCAGTCTGGCGGCGCGCGGCGCCGGCCTGCCTTGCGAAACTGTGGCGCAGCTTGATGGCGCGCTGAAAGACGTTGCGCTTGATCTGATCACTGTCCGGCTTGAGCCTGCACCTGCCGGTCGTATCAATGCCGGGCTCTTTGCCGCCCTGGTGAAGCGGCGTGGCTATGCTCCGGGCTCCATGCGCATCGATTTCGGCATTGATCCGCTGGGGGTCGCCTGCCTGCGCGGGCTGTTGCCTGCCACATGGAGCGAAACCAGCCGACGGCTGGCCCAAAGCGTCGCCGACCTGCGCGAGATCGGCTTTACTGGCCCGGTCCTGACTGCCGATGGCCGCCCCTATCACGAGGGCGGTGCCACTCCAGCGCAGGAGCTGGCGTCTGTTCTGGCCACGTTGCTTGCCTATCTGCGCGCGCTTGAGTCAGACGGGCACGGACTGGAAGCCGCGCGCAGCAGCCTGAGCGCCATGCTGTCTGCCGATGGCGAGCAATTCATCACGATTGCCAAGTTCCGCGCGCTGCGGCAGCTCTGGGCTCGCGTCGAGCAGGCATGTGGTCTCATCCCACGCCCGCTGATGCTGCATGCCGAAACCTCCTGGCGCATGATGACGAAGCGCGATCCGCATGTGAACATGCTGCGCGCGACCATCGCTGCTTTCTCGGCTGGTTTGGGCGGGGCGGACAGCGTGACCGTGCTGCCCTTCACGCAGGCACTCGGCCTGCCCGATGCCTTTGCCCGGCGCGTGGCGCGCAACACCCAATCGGTCTTGCTGGAAGAGGCGCATCTCTGGCGCGTGGCGGACCCGGCAGCAGGCTCCGGCGGGCTGGAAGGGTTGACCGAGGCGCTGTGCGAGAAAGCCTGGGCGCTGTTCCAGGAGATCGAGCGCACCGGTGGCATGGTGCAGGCGCTGGAAAGCGGGCATGTCGCCAACCAGATCGCAACCGCACGCGAAGCGCTGCAGCGCGATGTCGCGACACGGCGCAGTGTGCTGACCGGCACCAGCGCCTTCCCCAATCTGGCCGAATTGCCCGTCAGCGTGAGCGTGGCGAAAAGCCCGATGGCACCGAAGCTCGGGCACGGCGTGACGAAAGCCGCCGATCTGACCTTCGGCGACATGGTGGTCCGCCTCGCGGGTGGCGCCTCACGCATCGATGTGGCGCCCGCGCCGGCACCGACCCGCGCTGTGCCCACCTTGCCCTCCATCCGCCTTGCAGGGCCTTTCGAGATACTGCGCGACAAGGCCGACGCGCGGGAAGCAGCAACCGGCATCCGGCCTGCCATTTTTCTCGCCGTGCTGGGGCCAGTCACTGCGCACGCCGCACGTGCTGCCTTTTCGCGCGACCTGTTCGAGGCAGGCGGGATCACGGCGCTGAACAAGGGCGGTTTTGCCGACGGCGATGGCACGGACCTCGTGGCGCTCACCCAGGCCTTCAAGGCGTCGGGCGCAAAGCTCGCCTGCATCTGCGGCACGGATGAGACTTATGCGGCAGAGGCCACTGACGCCGCCATGGCGCTGATGGCCAGTGGCGCGCGCGCAGTCTGGCTGGCGGGGAAGCCCGGTGGGCTGGAACCGGCCTTGCGCGCGGCAGGCATCGACGGGTTTGTTTTTGCGGGGTGTGATGCTGTGGCAGTGCTGGAAACAGCGCTTGCTGCGATTGTGTTGACATAGCATTTTTGCTATGAAATGGACAGTTCAGACATACAGTGCTGGTGTTGAAGCGGAACTCGATTCACTCCCGACCGACATCCGCTTGAAACTCGAACGCTACATTGGAGCCATTTCTGTTCATGGTCCAAGCATGTTGCCACGCCATGCATTCAAACATCTGGAGGGCAAGCTATGGGAATTGAGGATCACAGGCCGGGACGGGATCGCCCGCGTCATTTACATGACGCTGACAGAACGTCGGCTGGTTCTGCTGCGCGCCTTCGTCAAGAAGACGCAAAAAATACCGCTGGCAGAACTGGAGCTGGCAAGGTCAAGAATGAAAAGCCTGACCTGAAGCCATTCGCTGAACTTGCAGCAAAGTGGCGTCGCGATCCCGCCTTCATCGCTGCAGAAAAAGAGATCGAATGGGAGTGGCTGCTGGCGCTGGAAGTGGCCAGGGCCCGCGCGCGCTCCGGCCTCACACAGGAACAGATCGCCCAGCGCATGGGCACGACGCAGTCAGCCGTTGCCCGGCTTGAAAGCGGACGCAGCAAACCCTCGATGCGCACGTTGGAGCGCTATGCTGCGGCGACGGGCTCGAAAGTGCGAGTGATGCTGGAGGCTTCGGAATGACGACGTCCAGCATCCCCAACTTCGCCATGCTCCCCGCATGGTCCGCTGCCAGCAAAGGCGTGGGTGCTCGCGATAATCCTCGGATCAAGTCCGAGGACGAGCATGACGCCGTGTTGGCCACCCCCTGGCTCACGCCGGAAGGCATCCCGGTCAAGGCGGTCTATTCGGCGGCTGACCGTGCCAGCCTTCCTGCCGTCGACAGCTATCCCGGTCTCGCGCCGTTCCTGCGCGGGCCTTACCCCACCATGTATGTCAACCAGCCCTGGACGATCCGGCAGTATGCCGGGTTCTCGACGGCGGAGGAGTCGAATGCGTTCTACCGGCGCAATCTGGCCGCAGGGCAGAAGGGGCTTTCCGTCGCCTTCGATCTGGCAACGCACCGGGGCTATGATTCCGATCATCCGCGCGTTTCCGGCGATGTCGGCATGGCGGGCGTGGCCATCGATTCCATCTACGACATGCGCACGCTGTTTTCGGGCATTCCGCTCGACCAGATGAGCGTGTCCATGACGATGAACGGCGCGGTGCTGCCTGTGCTTGCGCTCTACATTGTTGCTGCCGAAGAACAGGGTGTCGCTCAGGACAAGCTGTCGGGCACGATCCAGAACGACATTCTCAAGGAGTTCATGGTTCGCAACACCTACATCTATCCCCCCGGCCACTCGATGCGGATCATTGGCGACATTTTCGCCTATACGTCGCAGCATATGCCGAAATACAACTCGATCTCGATTTCCGGCTATCACATGCAGGAGGCGGGTGCGACGCAGGATCTGGAGCTGGCCTACACGCTGGCGGACGGCGTCGAATACATCCGGGCCGGCCAGCGCGCGGGCCTCGATGTGGACCGGTTTGCGCCGCGCCTCTCCTTCTTCTGGGCCGTCGGCATGAACTTCTTCATGGAGGTGGCGAAGCTGCGGGCCGCGCGCCTGATCTGGGCGAAACTGGTCAAGGATTTTGGCGCGAAGTCCGACAAATCCCTGCCTTTGCGCACACATTGCCAAACGAGCGGCTGGTCGCTGACGGCGCAGGACGTTTTCAACAATGTGCCGCGCACGATGGTGGAGGCGATGGCAGCAACCCAGGGCCACACGCAATCGCTGCACACCAACGCGCTGGACGAGGCGCTGGCATTGCCGACCGACTTCTCGGCCCGCATTGCCCGCAACACACAGATCCTGCTGCAGCAGGAAAGCGGCACGACGCAGATCATCGATCCCTGGGGCGGCAGCTATTATGTCGAGCGGCTGACAGCTGATCTCGCCGCGCGCGCCTGGAGCCATATCGAGGAGGTCGAGAAGCTCGGCGGCATGGCCAAGGCCATCGAGGCCGGCATCCCGAAACTGCGCATCGAGGAAGCAGCGGCCAAGACTCAGGCGCGCATCGATTCCGGCCAGCAGAAGATCATCGGCGTGAACATCTTCAAGCCGGAGAACGAGGCGATGCTGGAGGTGCGCACGGTCGACAATGCCTCGGTGCGCGCCCAGCAGCTTGAAAAGCTGAAGCGCCTGAAGGCAGAGCGCAACGAGGTGCAGACGCAAGCGGCGCTGGCAGCCCTCACAGAGGGGGCGCGCGGCACTGCCAATCTGCTTGATCTGGCCATCAAGGCCGCCCGCGCGAAGGCAACGGTCGGCGAGATTTCCATGGCGATGGAGACCGTCTTCGGTCGCCATGCCGCGACGATCAAGGCGATCTCCGGCGTCTACCGGCGCGAGGCGGGCGAGGACAGCCCCGCCGTGCAGCGCGTGCAGGCGCTCACCGATGCCTTTGCCGAGAATGATGGCCGTCGCCCGCGCATCCTTGTCGCCAAGATGGGGCAGGATGGGCATGACCGCGGCCAGAAGGTCATCGCCTCGGCCTTTGCCGATCTCGGTTTCGAGGTCGATATCGGCGCGCTGTTCGCCACGCCCGATGAGGCGGCCAGGCTCGCAGTCGGCAATGATGTGCACATTGTCGGCGTGTCATCTCTTGCCGCTGGCCATCTGACGTTGGTGCCGGAGCTGAAGGATGCGCTCGCTCGCGCTGGTCGTCCTGACATCATGGTGGTGGTGGGCGGCGTCATTCCGCCGCAGGATTTCCAGGCCCTGCGAGACGCTGGCGCGTCTGCCATCTTCCCGCCGGGGACAGTGGTGGCGGAGGCCGCCGAACAGCTGCTGGAAGAACTGAGCGCCCGGTTGGGCTATGCCCAGCGGCGGGTGGGGTAGAGGCCTTGCGGCCTCTGCCCTCGATTCTGCAACATGGCCATTGGCCTCACCCGATGCGGAACACCTGCCCGGTTTGCGCACCTTCCACACTTTTGGCGAAGCCAAGGGCCGCTTCGGCGGCAGGAACGGGCTTGTAGCCACGGAAATAGGGGCCATAACCCTCCATCGATTCCACCAGCACAGTCGGGCTGACGGCATTGATGCGCAGGCCGCGTGGCAGCTCGATGGCCGCTGACTTCACGAACGATTCGAGCGCGCCATTGACCATGCTGGCGCTGGCACCATAGCGGATCGGATCATGCGTCAGGATACCTGTGATGAGGGTGAAGGACCCGCCATCGTTGAGTGCGCCTTGCCCGGCCAGCACCAGATTGACCTGCCCCATCAGCTTGTCCTTCAGGCCAATGCCGAGCAGGTCCGGCGTCATGTCAGACAGTGGGCCGAAGTGCACATTGCCTGCCGCGCTGACAATGGCATCGAGCTTGCCCACGCGATGCAGCAGCGCCGTAACGCTGGTATAATCGGCGATATCGACCAACTCGCCACTGCTCCGGCCAGCAGAAATGATGTCGTGGCGCTGGCCAAGCTCGGCGACCACTGCCTTGCCAAGCGTGCCGCTGGCGCCAACGAGAAGAATTTTCATGGGATTGTTTCCTTCAATAGGTTACGAATAGTGACTCGTTATAATATCTGAAACCAGCTTACTAGAACGCACCTTCTTGTAAGCTGGTTTCCTGCGGGAAACTGTGGTGGTCTGCTGGAGTGTCACCAATGAATATCAGGGCCAATGCTGCGGCGGCCAATTCATCAACGCCAGCCATCGAGGGTGCGACACACGGATGGGATTGCTACAGTTCCGCTTGCCCTTCGCGGCTTGTGCTCAACCGGCTGGCTGACAAATGGGCGCTCCTGATCCTCGGCACGCTTTCTGGAGGACCGGTGCGGTTCAACGAATTGCGACGGCGGATCGATGGCGTCTCACAGAAGATGCTGTCGCAGACGCTGAAAAATCTTGAGCGCGATGGCCTGATTTGTCGGCGCGCCTATGCGACCGTGCCGGTCACCGTGGAGTATGCCATGACGGAACTTGGCGAGACACTGGCCGAGACGATCATCGCGCTGCGTGTCTGGACCGCCACGCACATGGACAACATTCTGGCTGCGCAGAGCGCTTATGATGCCGCCATGCGGGCGAAGTGACGGCCAAAGTCGCAAACGGATCGCCATCGTACAAAAAACCGCGCCCCTTTCGGAGCGCGGCTTGTGTTTTCACATCAGGCCTGGATCACCAGCCATAGCCACGATGGCGCGGCGGGCCATAGGCCCAGGGCGGCGGGCCACGACGGTGCTCCCAGCGGCGGGGGCCGCCGTAGCCGTACCCGTAATGACGGCGCGGCGGGGCGGCATAATAGCCGCCGTCATAGCCACGGGGCGGGCCATAATGCGGGCCGCCATGGAAAGCGGGCTCCACATGCACAGGCGCCTCATATGGCACATGCGCCGTGGAGCCACCCGGATAGGAGAACTGACCGGGCCACTGCGCGGAGGCCGACGAGATCATGGCGGGTGAGGCAAAAGCGGCGACGAAGGCTGCTGCCGCAAAAGCAGCGGAAACGAGCTTGCGAGACATCTGAAGCGTCCTGTCTGCCAGACTGATCGGGATCGACCGGTTTCTGACAGTGCCGTTTCTAGCGGGAAGCAGCTGAACGGAATTTGAGTGCGCCGTTCATTCTGCATTTATGTGCAGGTGAACGTCAGCCGCACTGCCTCCGCCACCAACTGGCAAGTTCGTGGCACTCTCGTCAGGGGCCGACCAGATTCAATGTCGGCCCGCGCCCGCCGGTGATGATCGAGACAGGAGCGTTGACGGCAAACTCCACCGTCGAGCCGACAACGCCAGACACCCCGCCGACGAGAAGGTCGCCCGTGCGGCTGCCGCTGCTGCCGATGCCACCATCGGCCTGCAACCGCTTGCCGATCATGGCGACAATCTTCGGAGAAGCTGCAAACTTGGCGTGGTTCAGGGTGTCACTGGTCTTCACGTCGGAAAGGTCGATGATCTCGACCCTGAGCGTCTTCAGTTCGGCAATGCTGTCAGTATCCTCCGAAGACAGGGCCCCAAGCCGTCGCTTGTCGCCGGCAAAGCGGCGCGAGAAGGACAGCGCCCGGTCATCCTTCGACACGAAGACGGTGATGGGGCGCTTGATCGTGCGGGCCTGGGTGCGGAACACATCGAGATCGACGTCAGGTGCAGCCAGCATGACATCGCGCAGCTTGCCGCCGAAACTGCCATCGCCACGGATTTCCGCCTGCCGCAGTGCTTCCAGCATCAACATGGTGCCCATGGAGTGCGCGAGCACATCAAACTTGGCGACACCCAGATCGCGGCTGATCGAACGCAGGCCCTCTTCCAGAAAATCGCGGGAGAAGAGCGCGCTTTCGCGATCGTAGGGATAGGCCAGAAGCTCGCCGCGCGAGGGCCATGTGAAGAGGACCGGCACACCCTTGAAGCCGGAATCATGCACGATCTGGGCGAACCTGAACGCGGCATCGGCAAAGGTGGTGTTGTAGCCATGGACGAAGACCAGCACATCACGGTCAGCCGGCGGACGCTTGTTCAGCTCCGCGATCACCTCGGCCTTGATCTTCGGCAAAGCGAGACGCCGCGCCTGCGTGACCGTGAAATGCTTTGACGGCGTGGGCGGACCGGAACTTGGCAGTTCCAGCTCGCCGGCCTTGTGGTCACGCGGGATCGAAATGTCGACCGTCGCGAATGAGCCACGCATGCCGCGCTCGCCTGAAAACAGGATGTTGTCCGTGCTGTGCTCGCGCGTGGTCGCCACGAAAACACGCTGGCGGCCCTGCGTTTCGTCCTGCCGCACATCGGTGACGTTGAGCTCCAGCGTGCCGCCGGAACCACAGGCGGCCAAGCCCATGGGCAGCCCAATCGCGAGCAAGAGCCCGAGCAGCGCGCGGCGAAAAGGGGCAACAGCCAGCATGGCAGCTCCGGGACGCGCAGACTTCTGGCGTTGCATGTCCTTTAGCGCAAAGGTGAGTGCGGAGTCAGCAGCGATTTGCCGTCGAATGGTCCCGTTGCAACCAACGCGTCTCTGATGTCGGTTACCGGCCAAACAGCGCCGCACCGGCGGCATCCGCCATCTTCGCCTGTTCATGGCCGACGCCCGGCACAATCTCCACGCGCCAGTTGTAGGCTGCGCCCAGGCTGGCTGCCTGCCGGGCAGCGACGGCAGCGAAATTCTGACCTCGCGCAAAACGGTGTGCACCTTGCGCGTTGGCACCGTCGCTCTTGTTCAGCTGCTCGTGAAGCGGGTCATTGTCCTGATCGCCCAGCATGATCAGCATCGGCTTGGCGAAGCTCCGGCGCAGGGTCTCAGGGCTCGCGGGCGTGCCGGTCAGCGTGAAGGGGAAGGCCCGCCCGTCCGAGAGTTCTCCAAAACCCGGCAAGGTGTAATAGCCCGCATTGGCGCTGACCACGGTCGAGAAGCGCGCCTCGGGCATCAGCAGCGCCATGCGATGGGCGAACTGCGCACCCGCCGAGTGGCCATAAAGCACATAATCCTGGCCCTTAACCCGGCCTGATGCCAGCGCCTTGTCGAAGAAGCGCTCGATGGTGGAATAGACCCATTTGGCCTTGTCCGGCTCCCGCTGCACGCCGCCTTGCTGGTAAAGCCTTGTCGGGAAGCGCTCCCGGTCGAAATGCGGGGCGGCGATCAGCAATCCGTGCCTGTCGGCTGCCGCAATCCAGGCATCGCGCACCTGATCGGCGCGGCGCTGGAGGCCATGCATCACCACAACCAGCGGACAGGGCCTTTCAGCGCAAGCCTGTGGAACATAGGTCTCGATGTTGATGTCTGTAACCTTGCCGCCCACCTCGTCGAGATGGATGACGTGCGACACGCCAGCCTCGCGGAAGGGCGTGGCGTCATGGGCGCGGATTGGCACACTCGAAAGGGCGATTGCCACCAGCCCGGCAGCAGCAATCAGGATTGGCTTGT
>JAYWHQ010000372.1:0-2919 GCA_043777655.1 Allobosea sp.
ATGCTGATGGGCGCCATTGCCAATCTGGCGCCAGACCTGTTTGCCGGCATCATCGCCGAGGTGGCCTTTGTCGATGTGCTCAACACCATCCTCGATGACACGCTTCCGCTGACGCCGCCGGAATGGCCCGAGTGGGGCGACCCGATCCGCGACAAGGCGGCCTTTGATACGATCAGGGCCTACTCGCCCTATGACAACATCAAGGCTCAGGACTATCCGCCGATCATGGCACTGGCAGGGTTGACCGACCCGCGCGTGACCTATTGGGAGCCGGCAAAATGGGTCGCAAAAATGCGCGCGACCATGTCCGGCGGCGGGCCGGTGATGCTGCAAACCAACATGGATGCAGGCCATGGCGGCTCGGCAGGACGCTTTGACCGGCTGAAGGAGGTCGCACTGGCCTATGCCTTTGCGATCCACTGCGTTGATGATCGCTTTGCTGGCAAAGCCACATGAAGATCTTGCGCGCGCGCTCCAGCCACCTGCTGGTCATTGATGTGCAGGCAAAGTTGACGCCAGCACTGGCGGAGCCAGACGCCTTGCTGGCCCAGGTGAAGTTGCTTCTGGCGGCCGCAGGCGAACTGGACGTACCTGTCACGGTGACCGAACAGTATCCCGCAGGGCTTGGGCACACTGCAACAGAGGTGCTGGAGAGGCTGCCTGCCGGCACGCCCGTTCTGGAAAAAATCACCTTCTCGGCACTGGAAGCCGATCTCGTCCGCATCCGCCTGGGCAACCTGCGCCATGACGGGCGCGAACAGCTGGTGGTTTGCGGAGCAGAGGCACATGTCTGCGTTCTGCAGACCGTGATGGCCGCGCTGGAAGCGGGCTTTGCCGTGGCGCTGGTGACGGATGCGGTGGCCAGCCGGAAACGCCACAGCCATGACATCGCACTTCAGCGCATGCAGGCCGCCGGTGCCATGCTGGTGACAACGGAGATGGTTTGCTTCGAATGGCTGGGCCAGGCGGGCACGGCCAGTTTCAGGCGGCTGATCGCACAGATCAAATGATCGGTTCGGGCGTCTGAAGCTTCAGCTCCGGGCCTTGAGCTTTTCCTGAGCCAGAAATGCCCTGACTTCTTCCATTGACTGGAAAGTGTATTGGCCATCACGTGTTTCGGCGCGGATGGTGCCATCCCCGTAGACGGTGAAAGCCGTGTCGCCAACCTGATACGCACGCATCACGCCTTCATCTGAAACCACCTCGCGTGTGATCTGGGGTGCTTCAGGCTCGGGTGCTTCAGGCTCGGGCGATTCAGGCTCGGGCATGTCGCGCGGCGGTTCAAAGGCTTCAACTTCAGGGCGGTCGGTGTCATCTGGCTCTGAACCGAAAGTGACGTCTTCGCCTTCTGCTGCCACATCAGCCTGCGCCGGGGATCGCTCGTTGTCTTCGCCATTCACGTCCAGCGCAACGCCAGCTTGCTCCAGATCTGCTTGAGCGCTCCCGTCATCCCGGCTGTCAGGCCGCTCCAGCTGATCTGAAAGTGCGGCGCGCAGGCGCGTGAACTCATCGTGCCCCGGCATATCCTGCTCGGCACCCGTGGTATCGACCAGATGCGTGCCATTGGCGTCTGACAGGATGATCCTCGGAAAATCGAGCGGAGGCAATTCAAATCTGGGGAGGTTGAGTTCCGGCTCCGGCCCGGAAGCCGACGCATCCAGCTTCGGCCATTCAAACTCAGGTTGGCTGAGCTTGTCAGTTGCGGCCTCGATGCTTGTGTTCGTTGCGACAGTCATGCCTGTGACTGCAGCGCCGACAGCAATGGCGTGCGGTGCAACCGATCCTGCTTCGACCTGCGGTGCATCCAAGGCTGCAGCAGATATGGCTGCAGCAGATGTGGCTGCGGTTCCCGGGAGCCGCCCCTTGCGAATTTCGCGCAACACCGCGCCGATGCCGATGAGCACCAGCCCGGCATTCATGCCAACTGTCCCGACAATGACCTGGGTAAAACCGCGCTCCAGCACCACATAGGGCAATGCCAGGCCGACTGCAATTGCGCCTGCAACAAAGATCAGGGCACCCAGCCCGATGAACAGTTTGACCAATCCAATACATCCTTCGCGGGACCGGAGAGGCTCCGGACAACACACTGCACTGCCCCGTAGATTACGCGCAGAGTGTCGCCATGCCAACAGGGCCGGTGAACTGCGGCATTTCGCATTGCGGCCGGGCGTGATCGCCGGTTTCCTTTGGGGCGTCGCCGCGCTAGGTGTGCGCGGGTGAGATGGCTGTTTTGGCTGCTCAATCCTGCGTGGCCGGTCTTGCCTGCGCGGCCCAGTCCTGAATGATGACCGAGGAGAAACCCTATGTCCTTCACCCTGCCCGACCTGCCTTATGCCCATGACGCGCTCCAGCCCTACATGTCGAAGGAGACGCTCGAGTTTCACCATGACAAGCACCATCTGGCCTATGTGAACAACGGCGACAACCTCATCAAGGGCACCGAGTTCGAGGGCAAGTCGCTCGAGGAGGTTGTCACTGGTTCCTTCGGCAAGAATGGCCCACTCTTCAACAATGCCGGCCAGCACTACAACCACATGCATTTCTGGAACTGGATGAAGCCCAATGGCGGCGGCAAGATTCCCGGCGCGCTGGAAAAGGGCATCATCGACGGCTTTGGCTCGGTCGAGAAGATGAAGGAAGATTTCATTGCTGCTGGTGTCGGCCAGTTCGGCTCAGGCTGGCATTGGCTGGCCGTGCAGAATGGCAAGATCATCGTGATGAAGACCCCCAATGGCGAGAGCCCGCTGGTGCATGGCGCCAAGCCGATCCTCGGCAACGATGTCTGGGAGCATTCCTACTACATTGATTACCGCAACCGCCGCCCTGACTATTGCAAGGCCTTCATCGAGAACCTTGTGAACTGGGAATACGTCGCGGAAATGTATGCCGCAGCCGTCTGAGCAGCGCGCTCATCCT
>JAYWHQ010000373.1:0-2908 GCA_043777655.1 Allobosea sp.
CCAGCCTCGGACAGCGTCGGATAGGGGAAGACCAGCCCGGCAATGTCAGACACCGACATGCCTTTCTGGATGGCGAGGCTCCAGGTCACGATCATTTCACCGGCATGGGCACCGACAATGGTGGCACCCAGGATCTTGCCTTTCGGGCTGGTGATGAGCTTGACGAACCCCTCCGTGCGCCGCTCGGCCTGCGCCCGGTCATTCTCGCCATAAGGCCAGCGCAGCAAGCCGATCCTGATCTTCTGAGCCTGCGCCTCAGCCTCCGACAGGCCGACACTTGCCACTTCAGGATCGCTGTACGTGACGCGCGCCAGCGTGCTGTTGTTGAGCTTCACGGGCAAACGAAACAGCGCATTCCGGATCACCAGACCGGCATGATAGTTCGCGACATGGGTGAATTGCAGCCCGCCCGTGGCCCCGGTCGCGCAGTCGCCAATGGCATACACGCGGCTGTTGGAAGTCTTCAGCCCCTTGTCGACCGTGATGCCCCTTGGCTCGAAGCGCACATTGCCGATGGCCAGCTCCAGCGCCTCGATGTTGGGCTTGCGGCCTGTGGCCACCAGCAGATGCGAACCCTCGACGTTCTCTTCGCCGCTCGCACTTTCGAGGACCAGCCGGATGCGTGCGCCCACCTTCTCGGCGCGCAGAACCTTCGCCTGCTCGCGGATGATGACGCCTTCATGCAGCAAGGCCCGTCTGATATAGCCCGCCGCCTCCTCATCCTCGCGTGAGAGGATGTTGTGGCCTTCAATCAGCGTGACTTCGCAACCCAGCCGACGCATGGCCTGCGCCATCTCGATGCCAATGGGGCCGCCGCCCAGCACCAGCAACCGCTCGGGCCGCCGCGTCTGCGCAAAGATCGTCTCGTTCGTGAAGAACGGCACCGTGTCCAGCCCCGGAATGGGCGGAACGGCAGGGCGCGAGCCCGTTGCAACCACAAAGCGGCGGGCGCGAATGGCCTGATCGCCCACCATTACCGTGCGCGGATCGGAAAACCGGGCCTCACCCTTGATGACCTGCACGCCGAGCGCCGTGAAACGCTCGACGGAGTCATTCGGTGCAATGGCTCCGATCACACCGGCGACATGCGCCTGAACGCGGGCAAAGTTGATCTGTGGCTCGACTGCCGTGATGCCAAAAGGCCCGGCATCGCGCATGGCCTGCGCATGATGGGCAGCGGCCAGCAGCGCCTTCGAGGGCACACAGCCGACATTGAGGCAATCACCGCCCATCAGGTCGCGCTCGATCAGCACCACCGGCACGCCGAATATGGCGGCCGCAGCAGCGACCGAAAGGCCACCGGAACCTGCACCAATCACGCAGATGTCGGGTGTCAGGACTGTCGTCACGCGGTCTGATCCTTCACGGCTGGTCGTTCCTTCACGCTGATCTGACCTTGAGCTTGCGCCAGATCACGGGAATCAGTGCGACAAGCCCCAGAAGTGCAAATGCGGTCAAGAGCTGCGGCGTGACCAGCGCCTTCAGGTCGAGCCCCGCGCTGCAATCCGTTCGCCCGGCGGCAAGGCACGAGGCGCGCGCTGCCGCCTGTCCGGCCACGACGCTGTCAAGCCCGGCACCGGCAAAGGCAAAGGCGAAAGTGCCGGGCACAATGCCGAGAAGCGTTGTCCACAGAAAGGTCGAGAGCGGAACCCCCGCCAACGCCGGCGCGAGATTGACCAGCCAGAACGGAAAGATCGGCACCAGCCGCAGGAAGAGCATGTAAGACGCTGCATCCTCGCGAAAGCCATCAAGAATGCGCGTGAGAGAGGCCCCCGCCTTCTGCGCCAAAGACTGACCGAGCGCCGAGCGCGCGATCAGGAAGACCAGTGTGGCGCCCAGGGTTGCGGCAAACACAGCCGCAGCACCGCCAACCATTCCACCGAAGAGCAGGCCTGCCATCACGGTCAGCAGGGTTGCGCCCGGCACCGAAAGCGCGACCGCTGTCGTGTAAACGATGATAAAGCCCCCAATTGCCAGAAGGCCATGTTTCGCGACGCTCGCCTGAAGTTCACCCCGATAATCGAGCACGGCATCGAAGCTGAGCAGGCGATGAAAGCCTGTGGCAAAGAAGGCGGCCATGGCCATGGCCAGCACCGCCAGCGGCAGGTAGCGCCGCCAGACCGGTGACCGCCGCGCAGGGGTCTTTGTACCCGTCTCGCCTGTCACTGCCTTCACTCCGTCCCGGCTTCGCATGCACCGCCTTCCGCACATTGGACCATCGCGATGGCGCACGGCAATGCACGATGGTGTCAGCTTGCGTGATCGCTCCATTCAGATGGCTTTGGCATTGACTTGACCGGTCCCATCCGCCATAAGCCCGCAACTTGCCGCGCGGTTTTTGCCGCGCGCAGTCCCTTTGCCTGCAAACACCTTTTTTGGTGGAGACACAGCCCAGGCCTTGCCGTTGATACGGTTTGGCAGGCGCTGCCTCGGACCAGAACCGGAGACGTCCCGTGAAAAGAACATTCCAGCCCAGCAAGCTCGTGCGCAAGCGCCGCCATGGTTTCCGTGCCCGCATGGCAACCGTCGGCGGTCGCAAGGTCATTGCTGCACGTCGTGCGCATGGTCGCAAGCGCCTGTCGGCGTGAGTGATAGCGCCGTCGAGGCGCGATCGTTGCAATGACAGACCGGCCAAACGCCATGCGCCTGACCCGTCTGACCCAGCGAAAAGACTTTCTGGCGGCGGCTTCTGGCCGCCGTTTTCGTTGCGCTGCCTTCAATGTCCAGGTCCTTGACCGGCATGACGAGTCAAGCCCTGAGGCTAGTCCTGAGACGGGTCTGCGGGTTGGCCTGACGGCTTCACGCAAGACCGGCAATGCCGTCATGCGCAACCGGATCCGCCGCAGACTCCGGGTCGCGGCGCAGATGGCGCTGGCGAGCCAGAGCACATTGCCTGTTGATCTGGTGA
>JAYWHQ010000374.1:0-2908 GCA_043777655.1 Allobosea sp.
AGCAAGGAGGCTGAAAACGTCGCTGGCGAACACAGGGTTCATGCCAAAACCGTCTTACAGACTTCCTACGCCAGCATGACCTGGTTCAGGTTCAAAGGGTGCTTCTCAGCCCGACGATGTCGGGCGCCCCTGTCTGGCTTCAAGAGGCACATCAGAGTGGGAGGGTGTCAAGTGCCAGCTGTTCCCATTTCGCAAAGCACAGCCGCTGCGAAGGAAGAGCGCCTGTGCTGGCGTTGTCAGGCGCCTGGATGCGGGAAGGCCAGCGCGCATGGCGCTGAGTCGTGATTTTGGGCAAGATCTGATCGTTTCGGGCGCGCGAATGATGCTTCCAACCCGGACCTCAAACCAGCTCGACACTCACCACGCCCGGCACCGTGCGCAGGGCTGCAGCTGACTGTGGCGTCACTGCGTAGCGACCGGGCAGCTCGATCTCGACCTCGCGCGCGCCCTCTTCCAGAATCATGACGACCGAGACCCGGCCCTCCCCCTTGTCGCGGAAGCGCTCGGACAGGTGGGCAAGCGCGCTGTCATCCCGCAGAAAGACATTGAGGTTGTGCTTCTGCTTGGCGGCGAGTTCATCGAGCATCTCGACATCCTCGATGCGCGGCTTGACCTCATCGCCATCAAGCGAGGCGCTCAGGCGCAGCACCAGCGCGTTGCCCGGTTCCAGCATGTCGCGGAAGCGCTGCAGCCCTTCGGCAAAAAGGATGGCCTCGAAATGACCGCTCTGGTCCGAGAGCTGGACGATGCCCATCTTGTTGCCGGTCCGGGTGCGGCGCTCCTGCCGGTCGATGACCGAGGCGGCGACGCGCGCCATCGAGACACCATTGGCGCGCACTGTGCGTGCAAATTCGTCAAAACGCTGCACGCGCATGCGCTTCAGCGCGGCCTCATAGCCGTCGAGCGGGTGGCCCGAAAGGAAGAAGCCGACAGCATCATGCTCCTTCTGCAGCTTCAGGCTGGCTGGCCAGGCCTCCGCCTTGGGCAAGGGCAGCGCCTCGGAGGCCCCTCCGCCAAACAGCTCTGACTGGCCGCCCTCAAGCGCCTCGCGCGTGCGGTTGCTGAGCGCCAGCATGCCATCGACAGCGGCTGTGGCACGGGCGCGGTCAGGGGCCAGCTCGTCCAGTGCGCCGGCTGAAATCAGCGCCTCGATGGTGCGGCGATTGACTTGCCGGGAGTCGATGCGGCGGGCAAAATCGGCCAGATCGCGGAACGGGCCGTCAGCCCTGCGCGCCTCGACAATCTGGCGCACGGCGGCCTCGCCAACACCCTTGATGGCGGCCAGCGCATAGCGGATCGCGCCCTCATGCACATCGAAAGCAACCCCGGACCGGTTGATCGCTGGCGGCTCGACGCGGATGCCCATGCGGCCGGCGTCACGTCGAAATTCCGAGAGCTTGTCGGTGTTGGACATGTCCAGCGTCATGGAGGCGGCCATGAACTCGACCGGGTGGTTCGCCTTCAGCCAGGCCGTCTGATAGGCGACGATGGCATAGGCGGCAGCATGGCTCTTGTTGAAGCCGTAATCGGCGAATTTGGCCAGCAGATCGAAAATTTCGCTCGAAAGATCGCCTGAAAGGCCATTTTCTGTGGCGCCACGCACGAAACGGTCGCGCTGGTCGTCCATTTCCTTCTTGATCTTCTTGCCCATGGCGCGACGCAGCAGATCGGCCTCGCCCAGCGAATAACCGGAGAGCGCCTGCGCCACCTGCATCACCTGTTCCTGATAGACGATGATGCCGTGGGTTTCGGACAGGATCGGTTCCAGCGCCTTGTGCAGGTATTGCGCGGCCTCAAGCCCCAGCTTGCGGCGGCAATAGGTGGGGATGTTGTCCATCGGGCCTGGGCGATACAGCGCGACCAGCGCGATCAGATCCTCGATCCGGTCAGCCTTCATCTCCACCAGCGCCTTGCGCATGCCGGCGCTTTCCACCTGGAACACGCCAACCGTCTCGCCGCGCGCCAGCATGTCGTAGCTCTTGGCATCGTCGAAAGGCAGCTTGTCGAGATCGACATGGACCCCGCGCTGCGCGATGAGCGCCACCGCCGTGGTCAGCACAGTCAGCGTTTTCAGGCCAAGGAAGTCGAACTTCACCAGGCCTGCCTGCTCCACCCATTTCATGTTGAACTGGGTAACACGCATGCCCGTGCGCTGATCGACCGAGAGCGCCACCAGCTCATCGAGCGGGCGGTCTCCGATGACGACGCCGGCGGCATGGGTCGAGGCGTGGCGGTGCAGGCCCTCGAGTTTCTGCGCGATCTCCAGAAGACGGGCCACCACCGGCTCTTCGGCTGCGGCCTGCTGCAGCTTGGGCTCGCCGCGAATGGCTTCGGCCAAGGTCACGGGCTTGGCCGGGTTCTGCGGCACAAGCTTCGTCAGCTTGTCGACCTGGCCATAGGGCATTTCCAGCACGCGTCCGACATCGCGCAGCACGCCGCGCGCCTGAAGCGTGCCGAAGGTGATGATCTGCGCCACGCGGTCCTCGCCATAGCGGCGGCGGACATAGTCGATCACCTCTTCGCGCCGGTCCTGGCAGAAGTCGATGTCGAAATCCGGCATCGAGACACGGTCGGGATTGAGAAAGCGCTCGAACAGCAGACCAAAGCGCAGTGGATCGACATCGGTGATGGTGAGCGCGTAGGCGACGAGCGACCCTGCACCTGAGCCACGGCCTGGACCGACCGGAATGCCGGTCTTCTTGGCCCATTTGATGAAATCCGCGACGATCAGGAAGTAGCCCGGAAATTTCATGCTTTCGATCACCGAGAGCTCGAAGGCGAGCCGCCGGCGGTAATCCTCGACGGTGAAACCCGGCGCCAACTCGTGGTTGACGAGCCGGATTTCCAGATCGGCCTCGGATTGCAACCGAAGTTCCTGCGCTTCGTCACGGGCCCCCTCCCCGCCAAA
>JAYWHQ010000375.1:0-9933 GCA_043777655.1 Allobosea sp.
CCGAGCGCGAGGCGATGGCGCGCAAATTCGGCATGACGCATTTCATCAACCCGGATGAGGTCGGCCGCGACAAGGTCGTTCAGGCCATTGTCGATTTGACAGGCGGCGGCGCGGATTTCTCTTTCGAGTGCATCGGCAACACCACGACATTTGCCCCTGGCCAGACCTTGGCCGTGTAGATCACCGCGCCGATGCCGGTGGTCACGCCGCAGCCGATGTAGCAAATCTTGTCGAATGGCGCGTCTTCCCGCACCTTGGCCAGCGCAATCTCGGGCAGCACGGTGAAATTCGAGAAGGTGGAGCAGCCCATGTAATGGAATAGCTCGCCGCTCTGGCGGCTGGTGGCGCCGCTGCTGACAGTGCCGCCCTGCCCGGTCGCCTCGCACGAAAACCGCGAGGTCTGGTCCGGCATCAGCCCCTGCCCCTGCGTGGCGCGGATGGCCGTGCAAAGGTTCGAGCGCTGCGACAGGCAGGTTTTGCAGGCGCGGCATTCCGGCGTGTAGAGCGGGATAACGTGATCGCCCACTTTCAGCGACGTCACGCCCTTGCCGATCTCGCGCACGATGCCCGCGCCTTCATGGCCTAGAATGGCCGGAAAGCGCCCCTCCGAATCCAGCCCGGACAAGGTGTAGGCATCGGTATGGCAAACCCCCGTCGCCATCACCTCAACCAGAACCTCGCCAGCTTTAGGCCCGCCAATCTCGATGGTCTCGATGGACAAAGGCTTTCCAGCCTCCCAGGCGACGGCAGCACGGGTTTTCATAGGGGTTGGTTCCTTCAGTCAAATCACAGGTTGTGCGCGGAACCTAGCGCGGGTGGGGCATGGTTGGAAGGTCGCTCAACTGCTGAGTTGGTGTTCTGTCGTAAAGACGTGGATCCTCGGCACAAGGCCGAGGATGACGTGGATGGCCTCAGAACCTGTTGCCGATCGAGATGGCGTAGGCGGGCTGGCGGGCGGTGAACAGGGGATCGTCGGTCGGGCCGCTTAGCCCCTCGGCGAGATTGGTCGGGTCGAAGATCGTGCTGTCGCAGGTCTCGTTCTTCTCAAGGGCGGTGATGGCCAGCGTGCCGAGCTTCACCTGCGGGCGCTTGTCCTCGTTGTCCCAGAGCTGCGTCGCGTTGGTCTTCTCGTCACCGGGTTTGCCAATCATGGCCACCATCTCGAAGCCCGCGGGTGTCTTGGCAGCGATGCGGCTGGACAGATCGGCGACGAGATAATCAGCGGGCTTGGCCTTCGCCTCGTCATCGGTCAGGCCGATTTCGCCGGCGAGCGGCACCATGCGGAACTTGACGATTTGTTTGGTGCCTACGCTGCTGGTGAGCGTGTAGGGATGGATGCCCCAATAGCTGGTGCCGACCCAGGAGCCAGCAATCGGCTTGCCGGCCAGATATTTGCCCTGGCCCGTGGTTTCCGGGTTGGCATCGGTGAAGGCCTTGATCTTGTCGGCATCCGGCTTGCCGTCGGCGCCCGGCACGCGGGCCTGCAGGAAAGCCAGCATCTGCGTCGGCGACTTCACGAAATTGATCGGAGCGTTGACCATGACGAACTCGGTCTGGCCTGTGCCTCCAGCATCGATGCGGAAGGAGAAGCCGCGATTGACGCCGCGTGCGCCGTCAGCCACCTTGGGGTTGCCGCCTCCGACCGAGAAACGGGCAATCACTGGCGAGACCTTGGTAAAAACCGGCGACTTGCTGAGCGCCTTTGCCTCAACAGTTGGCGTGAAAGTGCCTTGCCAGCATTGTCCCTTGGCACCGCTTGGCCGCGCCTTCTGGTTGCCGGACAGATTGCGCATGATCGTCACAATGGCCTCGGGGTCAGCGTCCTGGGCGATGGCCGCAGGCATGTTGACCGTCAGCAGAATGGCCGCTGGCGCGAGCAGGCACCTGAGAGCCGTGGTGTGTTTCTTGATCTGTTTCATTAGTCGCTCCTCCGGTGCGGTGCACATTGACTTGCCCACTGAACGTAACGGCATGCGCGCTCATTATCCCGTCACATCTTTGCGAGGCAAAACAGGTTTTCAGGGCATACCGCGAAGCCGTTTTGACATTTCCGTCAACACACAGCCCTTTGCGTGCAACGCCCGCCACTGCTAAAGCCGCGCGATGAGCATCATCGACACCCCCGCCCCTGCCACGACTGGCACCGCGCCCCGGATTTCCTTTGTCTCCCTCGGCTGCCCCAAGGCGCTGGTGGATTCAGAGCGCATCATCACGTCGCTGCGCTCGGAAGGTTATGAGCTGAGCAAAAGCCATTCCGGCGCAGACCTCGTCATCGTCAACACCTGCGGCTTTCTCGACAGCGCCAAGGCTGAATCGCTCGACGCGATTGGCGCGGCCATGGCCGAGAACGGGAAGGTGATTGTCACCGGCTGCATGGGCGCCGAGCCGGAGCAGATCCGCGCGCGGTTCCCCAATGTCTTCGCCATCACCGGCCCGCAGGCCTATGAGAGCGTGGTGTCGGCGGTGCATCAGGCGGCGCCGCCGCTGCATGATCCCTTCATTGATCTGGTGCCGCCGCAGGGCATCAAGCTCACGCCGCGCCATTATGCTTATCTCAAGATTTCAGAGGGTTGCAACAATCGGTGCAGCTTCTGCATCATCCCGAAACTGCGCGGCGATCTGGTCTCGCGGCCCATTGGCGATGTTCTGCGCGAGGCCGAGAAGCTGGTGAAGGCCGGCGTCAAGGAACTGCTCGTCATCAGCCAGGACACCAGCGCCTATGGCGTCGACCTGAAATATGCGCCCTCGCTCTGGCAAGACCGCGAGGTCAAGACGAAATTCCTCGATCTCGCTCGCGAGCTGGGGCAGATGGGCGTCTGGGTGCGCATGCATTATGTCTACCCCTATCCCCATGTCGACGACGTCATACCGCTGATGCAGGAAGGGCTGATCCTGCCCTATCTCGACATCCCGTTTCAGCATGCCTCGCCCTCCGTGCTCAAAGCCATGCGCCGGCCCGCGCATCAGGAAAAGACGGCGCAGCGCATCGCGAAATGGCGCGAGATCTGCCCTGATCTGGCGGTGCGTTCCACCTTCATCGTCGGCTTTCCCGGCGAGACGGAGGAGGATTTCGAGATGCTGCTGGACTGGCTGAAAGAGGCCAAGCTCGAGCGTGTCGGCTGTTTCAAATACGAGCCGGTGACGGGCGCCGTCGCCAACGACCTTGGCCTGGCCCATGTGCCGCCCGAGGTGCAGGAAAGCCGCTGGCACCGCTTCATGCAGGCGCAAGCCGAGATCAGCGCCCGCATCGTCAAGGCCCGCGTCGGCAAGCGCATTCCGGTCATCATCGACGAGGTTGGCCCCACCGTCGCCAAGGGCCGCTCGAAATGGGACGCACCGGAAATCGACGGCGCGGTTTATGTCCAGAGCCGCCGCCCCTTGCGCCCCGGCGACATCGTAACCGTCAAGATCGAGCGGGCGGATGCCTATGATCTGCATGGGATGGCGGTTTGACGTCTTAGCCAGCACGCACAACTGTCATCCACGCCCGCCATTCGTCATCCTCGGGCTTGTCCCGAGGACCCACGCCTTGGCTTGTTTGCCTCGGTGTACGTCTCGAAAGAGAAGACGTGGGTGCTCGGGACAAGCCCGAGCATGACGCGCGGGGTATCCCTTCTCCCCTTGCGGGCGAAGGTGGCGCGGCGAAGCCGTGACGGATGAGGGGTCTGGCGCGAGAGACGCAAACAAGACCTCCTCATCTGTCAGCTGCGCTGACATCTTCTCCCGCAAGGGGAGAAGGGAAATCCGGGCGCGACTCACTTCAGCCGGAAGCGGTTTCGCAGGGCGAGGCCGATGAGGAAGAGGAACAGCGCACCCAGAGCGCCCTGCATCACGCCGACTATGTTCATTGTGGCAGAAAGGTCTGCACGCGAAACAGCGTCTTTGACGAATGGCAAAATCGCGAGAGTATTGGCAGCAGACAGGCCATAGGCCTCGGCAGTTGTCAGCAAAGCGCCGCCTGTCTTGGCGCTGTTCTCGATGATGACGCCAAGCAGCAGCGAGACGAGCAAGAGCCAGAATGGCCGCGCCAGCGAGCGCCCATAAGCGCTCAGCCAGTCATATCCGGCATTGACCAGCCCCTTCGGCGACCATTTGCCGTCGACAACACGCCGCGCCCGCATCTCGCGCGCAAAGAAGTCCAGCTCGTCATCATGCTTCTTGAGCCGCTCCATCTCCTGCTTGAGCCGCTCATAATTATAGACGTGTTGTTGGGCGGTTTCGGCATCGGCTGGCGGCTCGGGCCAAGCGGCACCGTGCCATTCGGTGGCCTCGTGAAGCGTTGCGCCGTGGAATTTAGGTGGAGAGTTTTTGAATATTGTGTCTTTGAAACTGCTCGTCGAACGCATTTTTGAATTGTCAAACAATGCAAAATTGAAAAACATAGCACCTCTAAAGCCTGCAACATCTACAAAATCTGATCCAAAAAATCGAGCCGTTTTATAAAACACAGCTTTATCAAATCTCGTAGCGTGAGCAAATTTGACACCCTTAAATCGGGTTTCATTTACAAACAAAAATCCACTTAAATTCAGAAATTTGTTAAAAAATACCAAGTCAAAATCGATTATTTCTTTTGGATCAGGAAATAGAACTGAGCCATCATGGGGTAAAAATTTTTGGTTCCTATTTTTGTATGCATCCATCCAGAGATTTTTTATCAAGCTGAGTTGATATTCTGTATGGGGTGTAAGTTCGTCTTCTGAAAATACGCGCTTGCCATCGGCATGCGTAATTTTAGCAAAAAATTCTCTTTGCTCACTACCTAGAGTGGATGAAGCCCATTTATTCCAATCAAGTCGATTTTTGGCCAACAGTTTCTCATTGAAGTACCAACCGCTGCCATTGTCAGATTCTTCCCCATGCAGCGTCGCCAGAACATACCAAGAGTTTTCGTTCGCAGGCCGCAGCTTGGGCTTGGTCCCTCCATCCTCGTCATCAGTCATCGGGGCCAGCGCTCGCGGTTGATTCCGGTTGTGGCAGGATCACATTGCGGGCGGTGGTTGCGCAACTGGTTGGTAGGCTCCACTCGTCATCCTCGGGCTTGTCCCGAGGACCCACGCCTTGGCTTGTTTTGCCTGTCGCGTGAAGGAAAGACGTGGGTGCTCGGGACAAGCCCGAGCATGACGAGGGGAATATTTTATCCCCTTCAAGGCACCAGCACCGTCGATCCCGTCGTGCCCCTGCCCTCGAGCGCGCGATGCGCATCGGCGGCGTCGGCCAGCGCGAAGGTGGCTTTCACCGGCACTTTGACCGCGCCACTGGCAACCGCGCCGAACAGGTTCTTGGCCATCGCGGCATAGGTCTTCTTGTCGCCAATATGGGTGAAGAGCGTCGGCCGTGTCACGTAGAGCGAGCCCTTGCCGCCGAGGATGGCGGGGTTGAAGGGATCGACCGGGCCGGATGCGTTGCCGAAGGTGGCCATGACGCCGAAGGGGCGCAGGCAATCGAGCGATTTCATGAAGGTCGTCTTGCCGACGCCGTCATAAACCACGGCGCAGAGCTTGCCGCCGGTGATCTCCTTCACGCGGGCGGCAAAATCCTCGGTGTTGTAGAGGATCGTGTGGTGAGCGCCGCATTTCTTGGCGAGCTTGGCCTTCTCGGGTGAGCCGACCGTGCCGATGACGGTCGCGCCTAGCGCATTTGCCCATTGGCACAGGATCTGCCCAGTGCCGCCAGCGGCTGCATGGACGAGGACGGTGTCGCCCTTCTTCACCTTGTAGGTGCGAAACAGCAGATATTCTGCCGTCAGCCCCTTCAGCATCATGCCGGCCGCCTCCTTGTAGGAGACCTCCTTCGGCAGATGCACGAGGCTGGCTACAGGCACCAACCGCTGCTCGGCATAGGAGCCCAGCGTCGAGACGTAAGCCACGCGGTCGCCCTTCTTGAAGCCTTTGACGCCGGGGCCGACTTCCAGCACATCGCCTGCGCCCTCGTTGCCGGGGGTGAAGGGCATGGCGGGCGCGGGGTATAGTCCTGTGCGGAAATAGACATCGATAAAGTTCAGGCCGATGGCCTTGTTGCGCACCAGCACCTCGCCGGGGCCGGGCGAAACAGCGGGGACATCTTCCAGCACCATCACTTCGGGGCCGCCGGTCTTGTGAATGCGAATGGCCTTGACCATGGTGGTGCTCCCTTTTGATGTGACAGTGCGTTGTTGTGATTGATCTCGCACAGCTTTCACGATCAGGCTAGCGTGGCTCACGAGTCGCTGGCAGCTGAATTTCCACAGGTGGCCATGCGAAAATCGCTGGATTGAGGCCGGAAGCTCTTGGATCAGACCCCCGCAGCGCCTCTGGTGCAACCAGACCAGCCTTTCACACCGAAGCTGGTGACCGCCTTTCGCGAGGGCTACAGTCTTGGCCTCCTGCGCAAGGATGCCATTGCCGGGCTGACAGTGGCGATTGTCGCGCTGCCGCTGTCCATGGCGCTCGCAATCGCGAGTGGTGGCACACCCGCGTCAGGGCTCTACACGGCCATTATCGGCGGCTTCCTCATTTCGGCACTTGGCGGCAGCCGCTACCAGATTGGCGGGCCTGCCGGCGCCTTCATCGTGATGATCGCGGCGATCATCGGGCGACACGGCTTTGACGGGCTGCTGCTGGCGACGATGATGGCTGGACTGTTCCTCATCCTGTTCGGCCTGCTACGTCTTGGCAGCCTCATCCGCTACATTCCCCATGCGGTGCTGGCAGGCTTCATGGCTGGCATCGCGATCATCATCTTTGCCAGCCAGATCCGCGATCTGCTGGGGTTGACACTGCCAGGCAAGGAGCCGGCGCCCATCCTTGCAAAGCTTGTCATGCTGGTTCCAGCTTTGCCAGGTTTCAACCCTGCAGCGCTGGCGCTTTCGCTGTTCACGGTCGCGGTCATTGTGACATTGAAGCGCTTTCGCCCTGGTTGGCCAAGCCTGCTGGTCGCCGTGGCGCTGGCTACGCTGGCGAGCCTTGCGTTGGGTCTTGGCGTCGAGACCATTGGCACGCGCTTTGGCGGCATACCTTCCGCCCTGCCTGCACCCGCCCTGCCGGACGTCTCCTGGGCGCGCATCGTCACGCTCCTGCCCGATGCTTTCGCGATTGCCGTGCTTGGTGGCATCGAGTCGCTGCTGTCGGCCAAGCTGGCCGATGGCATGAGCGCGCGCGAACACCGGCCCAATGCCGAGCTGGTGGCGCAAGGCGTCGCCAACATCGCGACCGCTCTGTTCGGCGGCATCTGCGTCACTGGCACGATTGCCCGCACAGCCACGAACATTCGCGCGGGCGCATCTGGCCCCGTCTCCGGCATTCTGGCGGCGCTAATTTTGCTGGTGTTCATGCTGGTGGCGGCACCGCTGGCCTATCACGTGCCATTGGCAGCGCTTGCCGGATTGCTGGCCGTGGTTTCATGGAACATGATCGAGCGGGATCACATCGCGCGCATCCTGACACATTCGTCGGCGCAAAGTGCTGTCATGTTGCTGACCTTCGGGCTGGTGCTGTTTGTCGATCTGATTGCCGGAATCGCGGCCGGTGTCGCGTTGTCGCTGTTGCTGGCGCGCTTTGCCGCGCCCAAGGCCCCTGCGTGAGACTGGCTGATCGCCGCGGCTTCGGCTAAATTCGAGGCATGGACGTTTCCCCAACCCGAATTGCTTCCAGGCAGATCGCCATCGTCGGCGCTGGCGCTGTCGGTCTTGCAGCCTCACTCATGCTGGCTGGCCAAGGCTGGCAGGTCACCGTGCTTGGTCAGCCACAGGCGCTGCGCGACGGGCGCACGGTCGCGCTGCTGGATGGCTCCTGGCAGATGCTGCAGGAGCTTGGCCTCGGCGCAGCACTCGAACTGCTCGTTGCACCGCTGCGCACCATGCGTCTGGTGGATGACACGGGCAGCCTGTTCCGCCAGCCGCCTGTCGAGTTCCACGCCCGCGAGATCGGGCTCGACGCTTTTGGCTGGAACATAGAGAATGCCGCATTGGTTGAGGCGCTGGGTGCGGCCGTCGCGGCCCGTTCTGACATTAGACTGCTGGATTGCCATGTCTCTGAAATCACTTGGCGCGATCATGGCGCGGCCCTGTCCGGCAACGGGTTCTCGCCTGTATCTGCCGCGCTGGTCATCGGTGCGGATGGGCGCAACTCCGCGGTGCGGGGGGCGGCTGGCATCGCCACGACAAGCTGGCGCTATCCGCAGGCCGCGTTGACGACCATTCTGCGACACAAACGCGATCATCGCGAAGTGTCGACAGAGTTTCACACACGCTCTGGCCCGTGCACGCTCGTGCCGCTGCCGGGCCAGCGCTCAAGTCTGGTCTGGATGATGGCGGAAGATGCAGCCGCCGCGCTGATGGCACTGGATGATGAAGCGCTGGCGGCGCGTGTCGAGCGGCAGGTGCATTCGCTGCTTGGCAAGATGGCGATTGATGGCCCGCGCGGGCGTGTTCCAATGGGCGGGCTCGCTGTCGCGCGCTTCACGTCTGATCGTGCCGCGCTGATCGGCGAGGCCGCGCATGCTTTCCCGCCGATAGGTGCGCAAGGGCTGAACCTTGGCTTTCGCGATGTGCGCTCGCTCTGCGACGCACTGGGGGACGCAGCGTCAAGCCCAGCTGAAGCAGTCGCTGACAGGCTGTCCGCCTATGAGCGTGACCGCACCACGGATGTGCGGCTGCGCACCATGGCTGTCGACACGCTGAACCGCACCTTGCTGTCAGACATGCTGCCTGCCGATTTCATGCGGGGCGCCGGGTTGTTGACACTGGCCAATCTTGGGCCACTGCGGCGCATGGTGATGCGGCAGGGGATGGGCGCGTGAGGTCAGCCTGCCGGGTCTGGCTTCAACAGATCGTCATTGTGTTGCCCGACTGTCGGGACCAGGCGGCAGGTTTCTGAAGAAGCGCGAAACATTGGTGCAATCGGCAGAACCGTGGATGGCAGGCTTGCGCCGCCTGGCTCACGTGCGCGATGCGAAAAGAGTTGCCGCCCGGCGAATTGCGGATCAGCAAAGGCGTCTTCAAGACCAGCGACAACGGTGCAGCAGCAGTCCCTCGGCTCCAGCAGGTCGCGCCAATGCTGCGAGGACCGGGCGGCGATCAGCGCCACGACAGCGTCTCCCGTCGCCACCGGATGGGCTTGGTCATCGCGCAGCGCAGGATCAAGCCCGACGACCTCGCAGAAAACATCCCAGAATTTCTGCTCCAATGCGCCGACTGCCAGAAACCGGCCATCGCTGGTTGCATACAGGCCATAACGTGGGTTGCCGCCGGTCAGAAGCCCCTGCCCGCCTTGCGGATATGTGCCGGTGGCGGCTCCCTCGGCCAATCCATACCAGGCAAAGGTTAACGCGCCGTCGGCCATCGCGATATCGAGATGGCAACCTTCGCCCGTCAGGTCGCGCTGGCGCAAGGCAAGCAGGATGTTCAGCATGGCGGGCATGGCACCACCGGCAATGTCAGCGACTAGCGGCGGCGGCGGCGGCGCCGCTGCGCCAGGCTTCACCATCAGTGACAGCAGCCCGCTACGGGCCTGATAGTTGATGTCATGCCCCGCCTCCTGCGCGCGCGGGCCGGTCTGGCCATAGCCTGTGATCGAACACAGGATCACGCGCGGATTGATGGCGCGCAGCGCCTCGAACCCAAGTCCGAGCCGGTTCATCACGCCGGGTCGAAACTGCTCCAGAACGATGTCGGTTTCGGCAATCAAAGGTTGCAGCAAAGCCAGCGCATCAGGCTGCTTCATATCAATCGCGATGCTCTTCTTGCCACCGTTGAGGCTGGCAAATGGCGCTGACGTCTCGCCAAACGCCGGCGGAAAGCCGCGCATGTCCTCGCCGCCGGGCCGCTCGACCTTGATGACCGTCGCGCCACATTCGGCCAGCATCAGTGATGTGAGCGGTCCCGGCAGCAAGGTGGAGAAATCGAGGACGGTGATACCTGAGAGCGGTTGCATGCGCCAAGGTAGCGGCAGGCCT
>JAYWHQ010000376.1:0-2907 GCA_043777655.1 Allobosea sp.
GGGCAGGGGCAAAGGGGTAAAGGCAGGGGGGGGGCAGGGTGGAGAAGGCAAGAATACTGCGGGCAGGAAATGCAAGGCTAGAACATGCGCGACCAGGAAACCTACGACCGTGGAACCTGCGACCGTGAAACCTGCGCCCAGGAAATGCCCGGCAGCGGGCAGGGCCGGGGCGCGCTTCACAGCGGCAGGCGGCCATCCCCCAGCACCACGCCGTCAAAACGCGCCTCTGCCATGAGCGTGCCGATCTTTGCCTTCACGGTCTTGATCCGCTCCTTGTATTTGTCCTTGCCAATGGCAGCCAGCGCCGCGAGCTGGCCATCGAGCGTCGGCGCCGTGAGGGCTGTCCGGACCACTTGCTCGCTGCCCCGGCCCTGATGGCGAATGTCTGACACCCAGATCGCCAGACGCGGATCCCTGCCTGCAAGCTTGAAGGTCTTGGCATGGGCCGCCAGTTTTCGGCGCATGATGGCGAAGGACACCGTCACGGTTGCCGCCACCGCCGCAGGGTCATTGACCAGCCAGTGCATCAGCTTTGCTGCATTCATGGCCTCGCTTGCCCCCACGCTCAGCGTCTCGGGGTTGAGATAGGTCATGAAGGCCACGAGCTGGTTCTCGAAGCGGGGCGGATCTGTCGGCCGCTGCACATTGGTCACTGTTTCCAGCGAGACGCGTTTCTGGCCATCGATGCGGTGGACCTTGCCGGATTTCAGCGTGAGATCCGGAAAATAGTCTTTCGCGCGCGGCAGGGCGAGCAGAGCCCGGAACAGCAGAATGAGGTTGTCGCCCGGCGTATGGGCCGCCAGCTGATAAAAGCCGAAGGTGAAAGCGGCGCGGTCATAGGTGTTGACCACGAGATGATGGCCACCACCTTCCGCCGAAGCGCTCGGCCAGATGAAATGAGCCCAGAGACCGAGTTGTGCCTCCGCAGCATGGCGGTCATAGAAAAGGGCCGGAATCTCGTTCAGCACCGGCGTCTGGTAGAGCCCCCGGTGGGCGCCATCTGCGTCCTTGAAAGGCACGCTCATGCCGACGAGAAATTCTGGATCAGCCGGGATGTCGGATCTTGCGAACCAGCGCGTCTTCCATGTGTTCGGGTCGCCAGCAGCGCGAACGACAAAGTTTGGCATGTTTCTTCCTCCAGGATCGGCTTTCCCGGTCAGAGCGACGAGAAGAACCGGCTCAAGCCGCCGCGATCGCCTGCCAGACGGATGGCGGGACACCGGACCATGATCGCCTCCTGCGCGATGAGCCCGTTCACTTCAGCGTTTCGATGATGCTGATGTAGTAGTTCGGCGTGGGCTGTCTGATCCTGCCATTGGCGTTGAGCCTGACAACGCGCCGTCCCACCGTGTCATCCTCGTTGCCGCCAACCGTCAGCAGGTAGCGACCTTGCGCATCCGTGGCTTCCGCCACCACGATCGCGGAATGGGACTTGTAGTCGGACTGCACGGTGGCATCGGCAAAGGTGAGGGCATTGCCATCGCGGTTGTTCTGCAGGATGTCGCCGACCTTCGGTGCATAGCTGGTGAGATTGCGGCCCTTGAACAGGGCACCGGAGCTGAGCGCCTGGCCAATGGCCCAGTACACGAAGACCGAATGCTGTGGCGAGAAGCGGAATTCCTGCGCATTCGCACCGGCCTTGAAGACGCACCAGCTGATGAAGACGGCAGACCATGCGGTGCCAACACCGGGGAACGGCTCTTCAATCTCGGTCCAGTAACGCCTGATCTGATTGCGCAGTGGTGCTTCAGTCTCGTGATAATGCCGATACGTCTTGAACTGCTCGGCTGCCGTTTCAGCAAGTTTTGCCTGGAATGGAGTGGGCATGAAGCACCTTTATGTTCACCGGTGCTTGCGATCTAGATTGAGGATTGTCATAAATGCGCGTGAGAAAAATGTGAATTCATCTGCAAATATCATGCGCGATTATATTTTCATCATCATACAACTATAAGTTGCCATCTCTGCATCCGGCGCAAAGTTCCTGCGCCTCAGGATAGGTCAGATCAGATCAAGTCAGATCAGATCAGATCAAGTCCCTTGGCCCGACCCGGTCAGCCAGCCTGATGAGCCAGAGGATCAGCTCGCGCTCCTCGGCGGTGATGTCCGGCCGGTCAGACAGGGCCTGCGCCGGTCCGCGAAACTCGCTCCAGCGCAAATGAAACTCCGGCAGATCGCGCGGCAGCCTTGGTCCCGCATGCGGCGCGACACCCGGCGCAACATCCGGCGCAAGTCCGGTCCCAAGCCCTGTCGCAAGCCTTGTCCCAACAAGCCCTGTCCCAACAAGTCTGGCCCCAAGTGCTGCAGCAGCCTGATCTTGCGAAACGGATGGCGGCGACATCGCGCTGCACTTGCCTTTCGGTTTTTTCTGTCCTGCTCGCATGGCTGGACATTACATCGCGCAATCCGGGCGGCGCGTGAGTAAAACGTGAAGCGACTTGTTTGCTTGAAAGCGCGAATGCTAGCTTGACCTTCGGGAGCTGGGTGTCGTGTCATGACGGGCAGGATTGTCGAAATCACGCTGTTCGGCGCGTGTTCGGTCGCTTCGGTTGCGCCGGGTGCCTTTGCCGTGACAGGGGCCAAGCACAAGGCACTGTTTGCGCTGCTGGTGACAGCTCCCTTTGGGCGGCGCACGCGCGCATTCCTCCAGGAGACGCTGTGGGGGCAGGCCTGCTACGACACCGGGCGGCAAAGCCTGAGGCGGGCGCTGGCCGACATCAAGGCCCTGATGGGTGAAAGCTACGGCGCGCTGCTGTCCAGCACCAACGCAGACCTGACGATCGACCTCGGCAAGGTCAGCTTTGCCGGCCGGCCGGGTGTTCATCCTTTCCTCGAAGGACTTGACGTCAAGGAGTCCGGCTTCAACCGGTGGCGCAATGCCATCCGCGAGAATCCGGGCCAGCTGGC
>JAYWHQ010000377.1:0-2900 GCA_043777655.1 Allobosea sp.
TGAACCGCGCCACATGGCAAGCGCTGATCGTGCTCAGCTTCACCATGATCGTGGCCTGGGGCAGCCTCTATTACGGCATGACCATGCTGGGCACACGCATCAGGGCCGAGACCGGCTGGAGTCAGGGCCTCGTCTATGGCGGCTTCTCGCTGGGCATGATCGTTTCCGGCATCGCGGCCACACCCGTGGGGCGCGCCATCGATCAGCGTGGCGGGCGCGGCGTCATGGCGCTGGGCTCCATCATTGGTGGGCTTGGCTACCTGCTGATGGCCTGGAGCTACCATCCCGCGACCTATCTTGCTGCCTGGGTGCTGATCGGGCTGGGCATGGCAGGCTCGCTTTACGATCCGGCCTTTGCGACGCTTACCCGCTATGCGGGCCAGAACGCGCGCAAGGCGATCTCGACCCTGACGCTGGCTGGCGGCCTCGCCTCGACTGTCTTCTGGCCATTGGGCCTATGGCTGCTCCAGCATTTTGACTGGCGCGGCGTGGCGCTGATCTACGCTGCAATGAACGCGGTGCTTTGTGCAGGCCTCCATCGCCTTGCGCTGCCACCTGATCCTGGCAGCGCGAGCATTGCGACAGCCGCAGCAGCAGCGAGCGACGACAAGCCCCCGCCACTCCCCGCCTCGACGCGCAAGATCGTGCTTATCTGCCTGACATTGGCGCTGATGATGCACGGGCTCATCACCAACGCCATGTCGGTGCACCTGATCGCGACGCTTGACAGTCTTGGCCTCAGCGAGGCGCAGGCCGTGGCCGCTGGCGCGCTGATCGGCCCGGCACAATCTGCGGCACGCTTCATCGAGATGCTGTTTGGCGGGCGCTACCCGGTGCTGGCGCTCGGTCTGATCTCGACCGGGCTGATGCCGCTGGCTTTCGGCATTCTCTTTTTCGGCCAGTTCGGCCTGACCTGGGTGATCGTCTTCGCGCTGGTCTACGGCGCCAGCAATGGCCTGCTGACGATCGCGCGCGGCATCATTCCACTCGGCCTGTTCGGCCGCGAGGGCTATGGCGCAACATTGGGCATGATTTCTGGCCCGGCGCTGGCGGTGAAATCACTCGCGCCCTTCCTCTTCGCACTTCTGCTTGCAGCCATTGGCAGCACAGCCGCGATGGGCGTTCTCGCCGGCCTGGGCGTCGCGGCTTTCGGCGCAATGATCGTGCTTGTGATGGCGGTGCAACGCGCCAGAGCCGAGTGAAACGACCAAAGGCGGCTTGCACGACACCACTTTGTCCGGCAAGACAAACGTATGTTCGGTTCTACAAACAAAACGGAATACCGCTATGGGCATTGAGATCAAGGAACGCGCCGGTCGCGAGCTTGAAAGCGGCGCTCAGATCGTGTCCGGCCAACTGGGCAAGACCATCCAGCGGCTGCGCAAGGCTTACAATCTCTCGCTTTCGGAGTTGGCCGAACAGTCTGGCGTCGCCAAGTCGATCATCAGCCAGATCGAGCGCAACGAGACCAATCCGACGCTCGCCACGATCTGGCGGCTGTCGCAGGCGCTGGATGTCTCCATCGAGCGCGTGCTGTCCTCGGGCGAGGAAGAGGCCTTCATCGACAAGAGCACGCGCGCCGACACACCCATTCTGGTGTCGGAAGATGGCAAGGTGCGCCTTTCCATCATCGGCTGGGTCAAGACGATCGAATGGCTGCAATGGTACGAGGTGCAGGCCGAGCCTGGCGGCGAGCTGGATTCAGACGGTCACCAGCGCGGCTCGATCGAATCGTTGTCGGTCACCGCAGGCGAGTTCGAGGTCGAGGTGGCGGGCGTCACCCAGCGCGCCAAGGCAGGCGAAACCCTGCGCTATCGCTGTGACCGGCCACATTCGGTGCGCTGCATCGGGCCAACACCGGGCACGGCCCTGATGGTGTGCATTCTGAAGGCTGCCGTGATGGAGTGAGGGCTGCGGCCCTGCGTCGTGAACTGACCTAGATCAGCCGCCCGCCCAAAAGCACAATCGAGCCGAACACCAGCACGGCTGCAGCCACCAGGCAGGCAAACGCGCGCAGGCCCGCATGTGGCACAATCACGGCCTCTGCTGTGTCCTCATAGTCAGCAGGCGGCTTGGTGCCGACAACCATGGCGGTGATGAGCGGGTCTCGCTTGATGATCTGGTAGAGGCTGTTGGCCAGCACATGCAGTGCGACCAGCGCCAGCAGCAGGTTGAAGCCACGCCGATGCCATTTCGAGATGAAGGCGGTGGCCTCATCGGAAATCGTGCGCTGCAACGGCCCTGCCGTGATCTCGTTATGCTCCAGCGTGTAGAGCCCGCCAATCGCCTGCGCGCCCACAGTCAGCAGCAGCACGACGATCATCCAGCTGCCAAGCGGATTATGGCCAAGATAATGCCGTGTCTTGCCGGCCAGCAGGTCCAGTCCATAGCCCAGCGCCACCCATGGCCAGCGAATGAAGGCCGAAAAGCGCGAGGTTGAAGAACCGACAAATCCCCAGAGCACGCGGAACACCACCAGCACGAGAATGGCCATGCCATTCCAGCGATGCCAGCGCAGTGTGGGATCACCAATGGCATTGGCGTAGTGATAGCTCAGCCAGGAGCAACCGATCAGCGTGACCAGCGACCAATGAAAAAGGCGCGTGGGAAGATCCCACGCGCGCACATGTGTTGTTGATACGGTCTGATGCAAAGTCAGGCCCGCCTCAGCCTTGCGCTTACTTAGCGCGATAGGCGTTGTGGCAGGCGCCGCAATTGCCGAGAACCTTGGGCATCTCGGTCTTGAAGCTGGCCTCGTCCTTGATCGCGGTCGCAGCCGCCGCCGAGTCTGCGCCAAGCTTGGCGAAGATTGCGGCAAACTTGTCCTTCTCGGTCCAGATGACCGGAAGCGCCTTGGTATCGCCAGCTTGCGAGTCGGTCGGGAACAGGGCCGGGAGCTT
>JAYWHQ010000378.1:0-9898 GCA_043777655.1 Allobosea sp.
CGGGCGCAACGGCATCGAGGAGATGGTGCGGCTGGGGCTGAACCAGCTCGTGCCGGTGGTCGTCGAGGTGGTGCTCATCATCTCGATCCTGCTCTGGCTGTTCGACTGGCGCTATGTCGTCGTGCTGGTGGCCATGGTCACGACCTACATGGTCTTCACCATCAAGGCGACGGAGTGGCGCATCAGCATTCGCCGCGCGATGAACAACTCCGACACCGACGCCAATGGCAAGGCCATCGACTCGCTGCTGAACTTCGAGACGGTGAAGTATTTCGGTGCCGAAGCGCGCGAGACCGCCCGCTACGACATCTCGATGGCGCAGTATGAGCGCAACTCGGTGAAGGCGTATTCTTCGCTGGCCGTGCTGAACTTCGGGCAGGCCGCGATCTTCACCATCGGGCTGACGCTTGCCATGGTGATGTGCGTGCAGGGCATCCGCCAGGGCACCAACACCTTGGGCGATTTCGTGCTCATCAACGCCATGCTGATCCAGCTCTATCAGCCGCTGAATTTCATGGGCACCGTCTATCGTGAGATCAAGCAGGCGACCCTCGACATCGAGCAGATGTTCGATCTGATTGGCCGCGATCCCGAGATCATGGATACGCCCGGCGCGCTGCCACTGAAGGTAAGCGCTGGCGAGGTGCGTTTTGAGGATGTGCATTTCGCCTATATCCCCGAGCGCCCGATCCTGAAGGGCATCAGCTTTACCGTTCAGCCTGGCCAGACCATTGCGATTGTCGGGCCATCGGGCGCCGGCAAATCCACCATCTCGCGGCTGCTGTTCCGCTTCTATGAGCCGGGCAAGGGCCGCATCCTGATCGACGGGCAGGAGATTTCCTCCGTGCAGCAAGTCTCGTTGCGCGCCGCCATCGGCATGGTGCCGCAGGACACGGTGCTGTTCAACGACACGATCGAATACAACATCCGTTATGGCCGCGAAGGCGCAACCCAGGAAGAGGTGGCCGAGGCCGCGCGCCTGGCGCAGATCGACCGCTTCATCCAGTCGCTGCCCGAAGGCTATGCCACTTCGGTGGGCGAGCGCGGTCTGAAGCTTTCGGGCGGCGAGAAGCAGCGCGTCGCCATTGCCCGCACAATTCTGAAAGGGCCGCCCATTCTGGTGCTCGACGAGGCCACATCCGCGCTTGATTCCTTCACCGAGAAGGAAATCCAGGACGCGCTGGACCGCGTGTCAGAGGGCCGCACCACGCTGGTGATCGCGCATCGCCTCTCGACGGTCATCAACGCCGACGAGATCATCGTGCTCGACAAGGGCGTGATTGCCGAACGTGGCACCCATGCAGGACTGCTGAAGCAGAAGGGCGTCTATGCCGCGCTTTGGAACAGGCAGCGCCAGGTGGACGAGGCCCGCGCCACGCTGAAGCGCGCAACCGAGGAAGAGGCGCCCAGCGTCAGGGTGAGCCTCACGGATTGAAGAATACGGCGGGGTTGCGCCTTGCTCCCCCTGCCTGATCCGGCCTATATCGCGCCTCAGAACAAGTGGTGTTTGCACGAACGCCGCATCAGGAGCTGCCATGTCGCTTGTCGATTCCGTCCGTCGCCTCATCGTCCCCATCCATCGCGAAGGCTATGTCTTCATCGCCATCGGCATCGTTGTGAGCATGGTGCTGGGCCAGCTCTGGTCGCCCTTCGGCTGGGTCGGTGCACTCATCACGCTCTGGATCTGTTATTTCTTCCGTGATCCACATCGGATCACGCCGCAACGCGACGGGCTGGTGATCTCGCCAGCTGATGGTCGCATCAGCCAGATCGCGACCGCCGTGCCGCCACCGGAGCTGGGCCTGCCCGCCGAGCAGATGACGCGCATCTCGGTCTTCATGAACGTCTTCGATTGCCACGTGAATCGCGCGCCGGTCGCCGGCAAGATCATCAAGATGGCCTATACGCCGGGCCTCTTCCTCAACGCAGAGCTCGACAAGGCCAGCGATGACAATGAGCGCAACGCCCTCGCCATCGAAACACCGACCGCGACGCTCGCCGTGGTGCAGATTGCCGGTCTGATCGCGCGCCGCATCGTTCCCTTCGTCAAGGAGGGCGACAGCATCGGCACGGGCGAGCGTTTCGGCCTGATCCGTTTTGGCTCGCGCGTCGATGTCTATGTGCCCCTGTCGGTGATCCCGCTGGTCGGCGAGGGGCAGACGGCGATTGCAGGCGAAACGGTGCTGGCCGATCTCGGCAGCAGCGAAGCCCAGCGTGTCTTCCGCACCATCTGAGATGGTTGCAGGCGCGCAGGCTGACGCCTATCGTCGTCGACTGTCTGCGAGAAGGTGGCACGAATGTCTGATCTGATCCCGCCCTTTGTGCCCGACCAGGATGAGGGTCGGCGCAAGCGCTTCAAGGTTATCCCCTTCCGCCTGCTGGCGCCCAATCTGGTGACCTTGCTCGCCTTGTGCCTGGGCCTCACCGCGATGCGGCTTGTGGTCGAAGGCAAGCTTGAAGCCGCCGTGATCTGCATTCTCGTGGCGGCCGTTCTGGATGGCGTTGACGGCCGTCTGGCGCGCTATCTCAAGGGCACCTCGCGGTTTGGTGCCGAACTGGATTCACTGTCAGATTTCGTCTGCTTTGGCGTCGCCACCGGCTTTGTGCTGTACCAGTTCGCGCTGAAGGACCTGCGCTCCTTTGGCTGGATCATCGCCTTGGTGCTGGCCTGCGCCATGGCGCTGAGATTGGCGCGCTTCAACGTGATGCTGGACGATCCAAACCGCCCCGAATGGCAGAAGAACTATTTTGTCGGCATGCCAGCGCCAGCCGGTGCGATCACGGTCATGCTGCCGCTCTATCTGCACTTCATGGGCATTCCGGTGACCGGTTATGTCGCACCGCTGGTCGGCGCCTATGTGCTGTTCATCGCTTTCCTGACGATTTCGCGCATCCCGTGCTATGCGGGAAAAACGGTTGGCACAGGCGTGCCGCGCGACAAAGTGGTGCCGATCTTTCTGGGTGTGGTGCTGGCCGTGGGCGCCTTCGTGGCATTTCCGTTCGAAATGCTGGCGCTGATTGTGGTCGCTTATCTTTGCCTCATTCCGCTCAGCGTCTCTCGCTATCGCGCGCATGAAAAGGCTGATGCCGACGCGGCCCGTGCGGTCGGCGAAACACCAGAAGTCGCCAGTCCCTGAACCGCCAGCCGGTCAGGTCTTCTTGCGGCGGGTGCTCTTGGACGGCGGATTTCCGCTCAGCCGCGTCGCATTGGCGCTGGTGCGGCGCGACATCGGCTCGAGCATCTGGTTTGCAGCGCGGGCGGCCAGCTCGCCGGTGCGGGCCTGTGTGATGGGGGCCATCAGCATGCTCCACCAGAATTCTGCCGCCGCCTGACCTGCCGCCATGCCGGTTTCAGTCACGGCAGCGATTTTCTCGGCCACGGCCTTGCGAGCCTCGTGGCCCGAGGCGTCATCGCCCAATGCAGCACGTGCCAGGATCGGCATGCGCATCGCAATGGTCAGCCCGGCATCCATTTGCATGGCCACCAGCTTGCTGTAGAGCGCCTGAGCCTCCGGACGGGGGGCTGGCACAAGGAAAGGCGTCGTTTCGATGAGCTTCATGGAAACAGCTTGGGCCTGCGCCTGCCAATATACAAGTCAAAGATCATGCTTTTCGGCCAGGTGACGCTGGACGGCCACAATCTACTTTCTGCTATAGAGGTGTCATGATCGGCTTTTCATCGACCGCTACCGCCCATCCCATGCTCGTTCTCGCTTCAGCCTCGCCGCGTCGTCTGGCGCTGCTGGAACAGGCGGGCATCAGGCCTGATGCCCTCCTGCCGTCTGATCTCGACGAGGCACCACTCAAGGGCGAGCGTCCGCGCGATCTGGCCCGCAGGCTGGCCCGCGCCAAGGCGGAAGCCGCGCTCGCCACCTTGCAAAGCCGCCCGGATCTGGCGGGGGCCTATATTCTGGCGGCCGACACCGTGGTGGCTGTGGGTCGCCGCATTCTGCCGAAGGCCGAGATCGTGGACGAGGCTGCCGCTTGCCTGCGCCTGCTCTCGGGGCGTGCGCATCGCGTCTATACCGGCATCGCTGTCGTCACGCCCAGGGGCGCCATCCGCGACAAGCTGGTAGAGACACGCGTGCGCTTCAAGCGCCTCTCGAAGGATGATCTGGAGGGCTATCTCGCCTCCGGCGAGTGGCGCGGCAAGGCGGGCGCCTATGCCATTCAGGGCATCGCCGATTCCTTCGTCGTGAAGCTGGTCGGCTCCTATTCTGCCGTTGTCGGCCTGCCGCTGCATGAAACCGTGAACCTGCTCGGCGGCGAGGGTTATCCCGTGCGGCTTGGCTGGCTGAACGCAAGCTGATCGGAGTCGTTGATGCGTCGCCTGTTCTCGCCCTTGCAGGTCATCTCATGAACATCGCGCTGTGGATGGAGCGGGCAGGGCGCGCGGCACCTGATGCTCCGGCGCTGGCCGAAGGCGCGCGCATCACCGACCTTTATGGGCCATTGGCGCACAACACGGCCCGGCGCGCCGGGTTTATGCTGGGCGTTTGGGGCCTCCGGCCCGGAGACCGCGTGGCGATCATCGCCACCAACAACCGGCGCTATGTGAAATTGCTTTTCGCCATCTGGCATGCGGGACTGGTGGCTGTTCCGGTCAATGCGCGGCTGCATGGGCTGGAAATCGCCTATATCCTCGATCAGTCAGGCGCACGGGCCGCCTTTGTCTCCGCCGACCTTGAAACGAGCGTCGCGGCGTATGCACCGGCTGCGCTGGAACATCTCGTCACCATCGGCAGCTCTGCCTACAGCGCGCTCATTGCGGCGGAGCCTGTGCCGGTTGTGCCGCGCGGGCGCGATGATCTGGCCTGGCTGTTCTACACCTCCGGCACCACGGGCCGCCCCAAGGGCGCGATGCTGACCCATGGCAACCTGGCGGCCATGTCGATGGCCTATGCCTGCGAGGTCGACACGATTGCGCCGGGCGATCCGGTCTATCACGCCGCCCCCATGAGCCATGGCTCGGGACTCTACATCATGGCCCATGTCATGCGCATCGGCGTCAATGCGGTCGCGGGGTCCGGCAGTTTCGATGCCGATGAAATCGCTGCCGATTTCCGCGCCTGGCGCGCACAGCATGGCCGCCGCGTCTCGATGTTTGCCGCCCCCACGATGATCCGCCGGCTGGTCGCCTCCGATGCCGATTTCGACCCCGCATCCTTCCGCACGCTGATCTGGGGTGGCGCGCCGATGTATGTCGAGGATTGCATCAGCGCGCTCGACCGGCTGGGCCCCTGCCTGGCGCAGATCTATGGCCTCGGCGAGAGCCCCATGACCATCACCACATTGCCGCGCACCGAGATTGCCGACCGCGCCCATCCTGATTGGCTGCTGCGGCTGGCCAGCGCCGGCCGCCCCTATGCCTGCGTCGATGTGCGGATTGTCGATGCGCAAGGGCAGGCGCTGCCGGTTGGCGAAACGGGCGAGATCACCTGCAAGGGCACACCCGTCATGGCGGGTTACTGGAACAACGAGGCCGCGACCGCAAAGTCCCTGCGCGACGGATGGCTGCATACCGGCGACATCGGCGCGATGGATGAGCAGGGCTATCTGACGCTGAGAGACCGCGCCAATGACATGATCATCTCCGGCGGCTCCAACATTTATCCGCGTGAGGTGGAAGAGGTGCTGCTCACCCATCCGCAGGTGCGCGAGGTCTCGGTCATCGGCCGCCCGGATACCGAATGGGGCGAGGCCGTCATCGCCTATGTGGTGGGCGATGCGCCTGCCGCCGAGCTGGATGCGCTGTGCCTGGCGCGCATTGCCCGCTTCAAGCGTCCCAAGGCCTATATTGCCATCGAGGCGTTACCGAAGAACAGCTATGGCAAGGTGCTGAAGACAGAGCTGCGCCAGCGCGATGCTGCCGCACGAGGCGACACTGACAGTTCATGACGGGCGGCCTATAAGGGCAGCATCATGAACAACGACAAGCCCGATTCTCCTGCCGGCTCTCCTGCCGATTCTCCTGTCGATTCTTCGCCAGGTGCGGCACCGGCGCCACCGCGCCTGCGGCCTTGCCCGAATTGCGGCAAACTGGCCATCCAGGCCTTCCGGCCCTTCTGTTCGAAGCGCTGCGCCGATGTGGACCTGAACCGATGGCTGAAGGGCGCCTATGCCATTCCCGGTGCCAGCGCGTCCGAGGAAGACCCGGACGCCAGGCCCGAGGACCAGACCTGAAAGCCGAATGCGGCTAAATTCTCCGGGAAGCCGGAAGCCGGGACGAAAGCCGCTGGACAGGCCCCGCCACCCGTTCTATATCGGCCCCGTCCGGTTCGCAGGCGTCACTTGAACGCCCGCCGCGCAGGGCCCGGGTAGCTCAGTTGGTAGAGCATGCGATTGAAAATCGCAGTGTCACTGGTTCGATTCCAGTCCCGGGCACCATCCGCTTTTCCGCAGTCCGCACCGCGAAAATCCGGCAGTCGCAGGCTGTGGTGATTTGCATGTCCAGATGGACACCTGCCGTCACGATCCTGGGTGCTGCTCGTGGCAGCGAAGATGTGCCGCTCGTCCTTCTGGCCCGAGCGTCGGCTTTGTGGCACTCTTGCGGTCGTGCTGGCCAGCAGGTTGGGGGGATGATGTGGACATGTTTCAGGGCGACCGGGATGCTCGCCCGGATTGTGGCGATTGCGCTCCTCATCTGCGCATCTGACATGCACGCCGCGAAGGCGCAGGCGCTGCAGACCGACCGAATCCTTGTCGAATACAGGCCTGCGCGTCAGCCTGTTCACGCGCTCCTGCGCGATCTGCTGATGGAGAGGCGCGTGCTGGAACAGGTGCAAAGGCTCCTGTCTCCGCTGCGACTGCCCAAGCCCCTCCACTTCCTGACAGCTGACTGTGATGGCGAGATCAATGCCTGGTTCGAAACCGATACCGTCACCATCTGCTACGAGTACATCGCCTACATTGGCGAGCTTGCCGCAAGCCGCCAGCGTCCGGACTGGGTCGGCGAGCGCGACGCCTTTGCCGGGCCGCTGATCGACGTTCTGTTGCACGAGGCTGGCCATGCTGTCTTCAGCTATCTGGGTGTCCCCGTGTTCGGGCGCGAGGAAGACGCTGCCGATCAGTTTTCCGGCTACATGCTGCTGAGCCTTGGCAAGCAGCAGGCACCGGGACTGGTGGCCGGCATCACCTATGTCTATCTCAGCGAGGCCGGGCTGAAGAACTTTCCGGTCCGGAAACGGTGGCAGCTCCGGCGCGTGGATGACCGTCAGCATGCCGATGTCCACAGTACACCGCTTCAGCGGCTCTACAGCACGCTCTGCCTCGCATCCGGCGCGGATCCCGTGCTGTTTCAAGATGTGCTCAAGCGCAGCGCCCTGCCAGCCGAGCGCGCCGAAGGGTGCAAGGAGGAGTTCCAGCAGGTGCACAACGCCTTCCAGAAGCTGATCTGGCCGCATGTCGATCTTCAGGCCCTCGGGCAGGTTCTGAACACAGACACGTTGTCTCTGGGAAAATAGCTTCGATCGACCACTGGTCGGGCCATTGGCCATGGCTCTCAAGTCCACCTGCGCAGAGGCTCAAGCGGCGCATCCCTCCAACCTGCGAAGGTTCTGGCAGGCCAGCATCCGCTGTCGTGAGATTGTCACGAAAAGGGTGTAAAAATCTTTCTGTAAACGTTTACATTTTTACGATCAGTCGTTTGCAGGGGCGCCATGTCAGCAACCATCAAGGATGTGGCCGAACTGGCAGGGTGCTCCATCGCCACCGTCAGCCGCTATGTGAATGGCACGGCGCCGCTCTCGATCGAGAGCCGGGCGCGGATCGAGCTGGCCATTGCGCAGACGGGCTATCGCCCCTCCGAGATCGGCCGCAGCCTGAAGCGGCAGGCGACGCGGACGCTCGGCATGGTCGTTCCCAGTCTCACCAACCCCGTCTTCGCGTCTTCGGTCAGTGGCTTTCAGTCGCTGGCCCGGTCTCGCGGTTTCAACGTGCTGATCGCCACCAGCGATTATGATCCCGAGATTGAAGCGGCGGCGGTCGAGACCTTTCTGGGGCAGTCGGTGGATGGTCTGGCGCTGACGGTCTGCGATGCGCTGGCCAGCCCCGCGCTGGCCATCATCGATGCCTCGCGCAAGCCCAATGTGCTGCTCTACAACGAGGCGGACCACGCGGGCCGCATGGCCGTGACGGTGGACAATGTCGCGGCAGCGCGCGCCATGACCGAGCTTGTGCTGGCGCAGGGCCACCGGCGCATCGCCTTTCTCGCCGGGCGCTTTGCCGCTTCCGACAGGTCGCGCCTGCGCTATCGCGGCTTCGCGGCGGCGCTGGCCGCGTCCGGGCTCAGGCCACCTGCCCCAGTCGAGCTCGATTTTTTCGACGATGCGCCGGACGCAATGCTCGCGCGCCTGATCGAACGCGAGGACCGGCCGACGGCGCTGTTCTGTTCCAATGACATGCTGGCGCTGGCAGCCATCGGCGCTCTGAAGCGGCTGGGCGCGCGCGTGCCCGAAGACATGTCGGTCGTGGGCTTTGACGGCATCGCGCTTGGCCAGATGGTCGAGCCCACGCTGGCGAGTGTCTGCCAGCCCGCCCGCGAGATGGGCGAAGTGGCCTGCACCCGCCTGCTCAATGCCATTGCCGGAGACATTGCGGAGGCTGTGGGCTGTCTGGCCCATGACATCCGCCCCGGCCGCAGCCTCGGGCCTGTGCCGTGCAACCCGCTCGCGATTTCGATTGCCTCCCTCGCATTCCCGTCCCACCACAAACAGGAGACTGCACGATGAAGAAGACCCTTCTGGCCATCACAATGGCCGTCTCAGCCACGATCGGCACGTTTGCTTCGCCTGCGAAGGCCGCTGACGTGATCTGCTACAACTGCCCGCCGCAATGGGCCGATTGGGCGTCGATGATCACCGCGATCAAGACGAAGCTGAACATCACCATGCCGCATGACAACAAGAATTCCGGCCAGACGCTCTCGCAGCTGATTGCCGAGAAGGCGAACCCTGTGGCCGACATCGCCTATTTCGGCGCAACCTTCGGCATGCGCGCCAAGGCTGAGGGGCTGCTCGCGCCCTACAAGCCCGCAAAATGGGATGAAGTTCCCGCTGGCCTGAAGGATGCGGATGGCACCTGGCATACGATCCATTCCGGCACGCTCGGCCTCTTCGTCAATGTTGATGCGCTGGCTGGCAAGCCTGTGCCGAAGTGCTGGGCTGACCTCAAGAGGCCGGAATACAAGGGCATGGTTGGCTATCTCAACCCGTCATCGGCTGCCGTTGGCTATGTCGGCGCAGTTGCCGTCAACCTCGCGCTCGGCGGCACGCAGCAGAATTTCGATCCGGCGATCAACTTCTTCAAGGATCTGGCCAAGAACCAGCCCATCGTTCCGCAGCAGACGTCCTATGCGCGTGTTGTCTCGGGTGAGATCCCGATCCTGTTCGATTATGACTTCAACGCCTACCGCGCCAAATACAGCGAGAAGGGCAAGTTCGAGTTCGTCATTCCTTGCGAAGGCTCGGTGTCTTTCCCTTATGTGATCGGCCTGGTGAAGGGTGCCCGCAACGACGCCAATGCCAAGCGCGTGCTGGATTTCATTCTCTCGGATGAAGGCCAGGCGATCTGGACCAATGCCTATCTGCGGCCCGCCCGCCCCATCCAGCTGAAGCCCGAGGTCGCTGCACGCTTCCTGCCGGCTGCCGATTATGCACGGGCGCGCGATGTCGATTGGGGCGCGATGGAGACGGTCCAGAAGGGCTTCTCCGACCGCTACGTCGCCGAAGTGCGCTGAGACTGACTGACATTGCGGAGCAGCCAACAACTGGCTGCTCCGCTGGAACTTTTCGAATGCGCTCACGCCAGCTCTTTGCCTTGATCTGCCTCATTCCGGCTGTGACCGTCATCACGGCCTTTTTTCTGATTCCGGCGGTGCAGCTGCTGATCATCGGCGCCA
>JAYWHQ010000379.1:0-2884 GCA_043777655.1 Allobosea sp.
GCGGCGGTCGGCTGCGGGGCCGGGGTGATCGCCCCGCCGGTGGTCCCGTAATACCACTGGTTGGTCGCGTCGTTCGGGTCGAACGTCAGCGGCGCGTCGGCCGTGGCGACGCCCGTGCCGGGCACGATCCGCAGGCTCTGGCCGGCGTCGCTGACCACCCGCAGGCGGTCGGCCACCGGGTTGAAATCGACAGTTGCCATGGCGGTTGCCGGCAGCAGGTTGTCCATCTTCGACTTCAGCGTGGCTTTGCCGGAGGCTGCGTCGATCGTGTAGATCGAACCATCGACCGTCAGGCCATAGAGCATGCCATCGGCCGGGCGCACATCAATGCCGGCGAGCCTGGCCGACAGGCCGGTGACAGTCACCGACTTGGTGACCTTCTTTGCGTCTGTATCGATCATCGAAAGCGTCGTGTCGCCGGTGAGGGCGGCAAGCGTGCCGGCCTGGGCGGCCAGCGGAGCGGTGACGGCGGCAGCCACGATAGCAGCGGCACCGAGGCGGATGAGCATGTTGCGGTTGAGTGTCATTGTGAAGTCTCCATCTGAGGGTTTTGTCTGTCGCTCGAATTTCGGCTGCCAGTTGCGGCAGTCCTCAGGGTTATTCGCGAGGGAAGGCGGCGGATGCGCTGACAAAAATAAAAAAATGCGCTGCATCCAACAGCAAAATGCGTGAGTATCAGCGGACCAGGGGCTGAATGGATCAATCGAATGGCGCAGATGGCAACAGCGGGGAGTGGCCCCGACATCGACGCGGCCCTCATCGCCTGTGCGCGCGGTGACGAGCACGCGCTGCGCCGCATCTATGATGCTGAAGCCGCGCGCATGACAGGCGTCGCCATGCGGCTGTTGAAGCGGCGTGCGCTGGCCGAAGAGGCCGTGCATGACGCTTTCATGCTGATCTGGCGCCATGCCGCCAAGTTCGATGCGGCACGCGGCTCCGGGCTCACCTGGGTCTACGCGATCCTGCGCAATCGCTCTTTGTCGATCTTGCGCAGTGAGAAGCGCACTGAACTGAGTGACGAACCGCTCGGCGAAGAGATTGCCAGTGAGGATGACAGCCCCGAAATGGTGATGTCGAAGCTTTCTGACGCGAAAGCTCTGAAGAACTGTCTGGAGCGGCTGCCGGTCGAACGCCGCAGCCTTGTGCTGATGGCCTTTGTGCAGGGGCTCACCCATGGCGAGCTGGCTGGCAAGCTGAACATGCCGATCGGCACGGTGAAATCCTGGATCCGCCGCAGCCTGATGACGCTGAAGGAGTGCCTCGCATGAGCGCGGTCGACTGGACGAACCTCGGCAAGTCCGAGCGCGATGCGCTGGCTGGCGAATATGTTTTCGGGCTTCTCGACGAGGCGCAGGCGGACCAGGTGGAGCAACGCATGACAGGTGATGCAGCTTTGGCGGAGGCCGTCGAAAGCTGGCGCCGCCACATGGCCGAGATTGATTGGCAGGCCCGGCCTCTGCCGCCGGACCCGGCGCTCTGGGCTCGGATCATGGGCAATCTTGGCACGCAGGTTGCCCCGGTTCAGGCCAGCAGGATGCGTGCACCGGCCGCACAGCCTTCTGCCGGATCGCGGCTTCGCGAATGGTGGAGCAGCCTGTTTGTCTGGCGTGGCATGGCTTTCGCCGGGGCACTGGCCTCGTTGGCGCTGGCTGTCGGACTGAATGGCGCAGTCCAGCAGGCGCGCCGCCAGCCTGTTCTGGTGGCGGTGCTGATGACGGATGGCAATGCGGCTGCTGCTGTCGTCAACACCTTTGCCGATGGCCGCACCGAGCTGCTGCCTTTGCAGAATTTCACTGTGCCGGAAGGCAAGGCGCTGGAAATCTGGACGCTGTGGGATCGCGGCGTTGGCCCGCGCTCGGTTGGCCTGATCGACCGGGCACGTTCGACGAGGCTGAGGCTCGATCAACTGCCGCTCGGCCAAGGCCAGCTTTTCGAGATCACGCTGGAGCCAGCGACAGGTTCACCCACGGGACGCCCGACCGGGCCGATCCTGGCGAAGGGTCTGACGACGCAGGCTTTGTGAGGCAGCAGGCAGCAGGCAGCAGGCAGTAGGCAGTAGGCAGTAGGCAGTAGGCAGTAGGCAGTAGGCAGTAGGCAGTAGGCAGTAGGCAGTAGGCAGTAGGCAGTAGGTCTTCTTCCCGATTGCCTAATGCCGACTGCCCTACATAACCACCGTCACCCGCTCGGCCGCGCGTGTCAGACCTGTGTAAAGCCAGCGGTCGCGGTGCTCACGGAAGGCGAAAGCCTCGTCGAAGAGCACGATGTCGTTCCATTGCGAGCCCTGCGCCTTGTGCACGGTCAGCGCATAGCCAAAAGTGAACTCGTCCGTATGCTTGCGGATGTCCCATGGCGTCTCGTCCTCACGGCCATCGAAGAATTCCGGCAGCACCGAGACCTTTACCGCCTTGCCGCCTGCATCATCCTCGGGCGTCACGCGCATGGTGATGAGGCCCTTCTTCGAGGCCTTCAGCTCCTGCACGATCCAGGCGCCGCCATTCAGCAGGCCCTTTGACTTGTCATTGCGCAGGCAGACCAGCTTTTCGCCCGCAACCGGCATCGGCGAGGTGCGGCCCATCAGGTCGCGGATGCGGGCATTGTAGAGCCGCCGCGTCTTGTTCATGCCCACCAGCACCTGATCGCAGCCCAGCACGATCTCGGGCGTGATCGTGTCGCGCCGGATGACGCGGCTTTCGCCATAGTCGCCCACGCTCAGCCGCCCGCCCTCGCGGATGGTCATCGACATGCGGATGATCGGGTTGTCGGCGGCCTGCCGGTGCACCTCTGTCAGCATGATGTCAGGCATGTGCTCGGTGAAATAGCCGCCACCCTTTACCGGCGGCAGCTGCGCGGGGTCGCCCAGCACCAGCACGCGCGTGCCGAAGGA
>JAYWHQ010000380.1:0-2873 GCA_043777655.1 Allobosea sp.
GGTAGGGCGTGGCCGAAATCATCAGCTCGGTCTCCTCGCGCTGATAGTCACGCGAGCGGAACATGGCACCAATGATCGGCAGGTTCATCAGGCCGGGAAAGCCGTTGATGGTCTGTTTCGAAACGCGCTGGATCAAGCCTGCCGTGACAAGCGTTGCACCCGATGGCAGCTCAACCGTTGTGTCGGACTTGCGGACGCGGAATGCAGGCGCATTGGTGTCGCGGCCACCTGTCGAGCCGGAAAAGCTGAACTGATTCTCGAAATCGAGCTCGGTCACTTCCGTGCTGATGCGCATGCTGATGCGATTCTCGGACATGACGATGGGCGTGAAGTTGAGCGAGACGCCGACCGGCTTGTACTCGATCTGCGTGGTGCAGATGTTGGCGCGCGTCAGCGTGTCGATGCTGCATGACACGCCTTTCGGCACTGGAATTTCGCCACCAGCGGTGAACTTCGCGCTTTCGCCGGAGATGGCGGTGACCGTTGGCTCCGCCAGCGTGCGGGCAAGACCTGCACGCTCCAGCGCCCGCAACGTGAAGTTGGTCGAGCTGCCGATGCCGGCAGCCACCGAGGTTGCAGCCAACAGCTGCGGCTGGATCGGGAACGGGTTGTCCACTGTCGGTGTGATGTTGAAGTTGCCGATCTTCCACTGGCCGTTGCTGTTGATGCCGAGTTGCTTGATTGCCTTGCGCTGCACTTCGGAGACGACAACCTTGACCATGACCTGATCGCGGCCCTTGATCGTCAGCGAGTTGATGACCGCGCCTTTTGAGCTCGAAAAGATTCCGCCCGTCGTGCCAACAAATGCGTTGGCAATGTCGACGGCCTGCGTGGCTTCAGAGGCGTTGTTGACCGAGCCGACCAGCAGGATCGTGTCGCCGGCAGGCTTCACCTCGATCTGAGCCTTCGGCATGGCAGACTTCAGCGTCTGGCGCAGGACGTTGAGGTCCCGGCCAATGTTGATTTCGAGCGCCGCGATCTGGCGGCCATCACCATCCATTGCGAAGATCGAGGTGGCGCCATCTGCGATGCCGATGATGAAGAGCTTGCGGGCAGAGCGCACGACCGCATTCGCCACCTTGGGGTTGGCGACAAAAATCTCTTTCGCATCGCGCGGCAGCTCGATGATGAGCGACTTGCCAATGGACAGGTCGACCTTGCGGGCAACCGCCTGATCGCTCGCGCTGACATTCAGCACCGGGGACGGCATCGTGTTCTGCGCGACCGCCGGGCCGGCGATGGCGAGCATCGCGACAGCAAGCGCCGCTTTTGCCAGAGCTGCATTGCGGCTTGTTGCGGGGCTTGGAGTGCGTGTCATGTCGGTTGCCTCTGGCAGGGCACGGTCACGAGAGCCGGACCAGTGATGCTTGCGTGAGCTTGTCTTGCGTAAGCTGTTCTTGGGCGGGAAAGAGACTGTCATCGGGAGCTCCTGCTTTACCTGGAGCTCTTGGTCGGAATGCCGAAGCGCACGAGCGTCAGGGAGCCGTCTTCCTGCTTCTCGGGCGCGTCCTTCGCGTCCTGCAGGCTGCGAAGGGCCAGCGAGAGGCCACCTGCGCGCTGGGCCATTGCCAGAAGCTCGGCCTGCTTGGGATCGATTTCGAGCGTCGCCGTTTCGCCGATGACGACCTTCTCGCCATTGCGCTCCTGCACGTTCTGGCCAATCGCCAGCACCTTGACGTTGCTCAGGATGGTTTCACTGGAATAGGTCGCGTTCGAACTGGCACTGCGGGAATCTTCCTGCGAAGTCCGGATCACGTCGACGCGGTCGTTCGGGAGGATGAAGCCGCCCGCCGTGCTGGCGCCCTTGCTGTCCGTTGTGATGGCAACAGCGCGCTTGCCAGATGGCAGGATGGCCGACAGGAAGCCTGAACCATCGGTCTTCATCAGGCGCTCGCGGCGCACCGGTTCGGACACGACGAGGCTGGCACGTGCGACCTGGCCGATGATCTCTTTCTCGGCTTCGGGCGAGTCTTTCTTGGTGATGAGACCAGCAGGCACCGAGTCGGCCGGCCAGGGCGTCCAGCGAATGTCGTTGGCGGTCAACTGGTTGCCCAATGGCACTTCAACCGCCGCAACCAGCACCTCGACCGTCGGCGCCTTTTCGGTGCGCACGACATCCTTGACCTCGACAGGGGCCTTGGAGGTTGCCATCAAGAGGGCCGCGCCACCACCAGCGACGAGCGCAATCCCGAGAACCACGATTCTGGCAGGTGTCATGATGAACTGTCCCAAACGCCGCAACGGCTACTCGGGACCATCCTGCTCAGGGAATCGTCAAATTATGGTTAATCAGTCGTATCGATTTTGAACTGAGCTGCGCTGGCGTCAGTTCACACGCCAATGGCGGCACGCCAGACATGTGTGTCAGGCAGCACAACCAGCGCTGCAAAGGCCAGCGCAATGCCATATGGCACGCCATTCTTGTCATCATGCAAACGGGCCAGCCAAGGCCAGTTGGCCGCAAAATTCGGCAGCGGGTTGGCGCGCAACTGCAGAATGGCAAAGGTCAGCCCTGTGCCGGCAAAGGCTGCGATGACCAAATAAGGGAAGAGCGGCTCGAAACCGAACCAGAGTGCAGTGGCAGCAGCCAGCTTGGCATCGCCGCCGCCAATCCAGCCAGCCGCGAAGAAACCGAATGAAATGCTGAGGACGAGCATGCCTGCGGCCAGATGCCAGCCGACCGCGCTCCAGCTGAGGCCGAAGAGCATAGCGCAGAAGCCGAAGGAGACGACGAGAAGCAGCGTGATGCGGTTCGAGATTGTCATCGACATGAGGTCGCTGACAGCGGCCCATGTCATGATGGCAGGAAAGAGGATTAGAACAGCCAGAGCCGAGAACGTCATGGAGAACACCCTGCATTCACGCAACAGAAC
>JAYWHQ010000381.1:0-2861 GCA_043777655.1 Allobosea sp.
GACTCGACGCGCGACACGGGTTGCGGACTGAAGTGCTTTCGCCGCGAGGCTTATCTCGCGCTGCCCTATTTCGATGCGTTGCACCGCTTCATGCCAGCCTTGATGGTTCGCGAAGGCTACACGCTCGGGCATGTCGATGTGAAGGACAGGCCCCGCCTGACCGGCGTCTCGAATTATGGCTTCTTTGACAGGCTCTGGGTCGGCATTGGCGATCTGGTTGGCGTGCGCTGGCTCATCAAGCGCCGCAAGCGCGTGCCGCAGGTCGAGGTGTGACGCCATGATGATCATCAACATCGGGCAGGAAATCAGCGCCTATCTCTATGATGTCTTCGTGGCAAAGTTCGATTTCTGGCTGGCCTTCGGTATCGCTGCCCAGTTGCTCTTCACCGCACGTTTCCTTGTGCAGTGGATTGCCAGCGAGCGGGAAGGGCGCAGCGTCATCCCGATGGCCTTCTGGCTGTTCTCGATGGGTGGGGGGCTGATGACGCTTGTCTATGGCATTGCGCGACGCGAGCCGATCATCATCATGGGGCAGGCGCTGGCCATATTCATTTATATCCGCAACATCATGCTGGTGCTGAAGCAGCGCAAACAGGCCAACACGCAAGATGCTCAGGCGCAATCGGCCAAGCCTGAATGACGCGCGAGCCGGTTCCCGATTTCTACGACGATCTCAACGGCTCCATGGTCCATGCCTGGCGCACGCTGGTGCGCGGCGTGGCGGACAGGCGCTCGCCCTGTCATGCGCCGACAGTGGCCACGATTGGCAGCGATGGCCGCCCTCGGCTGCGCACGGTGATCCTGCGCGGTGCCGATCCCGAGAACTGGACATTGCGGTTCCACACCGACCGGCGCTCCGACAAGGTGACCGAACTGGCGACTGACAGCCGGATATCACTGCTGGCCTATGATCCGGGTGCCAAGATCCAGATCAGGGTTGAAGGCGTCGCAACGGTGCATACCGATGATGCCGTGGCGGATGCCGCTTGGGGCGCCTCGCGCAGTTTCAGCCAGATCTGCTATGGCAGCACGCCTGCACCGGGGCAGGCCATCGCCAATGGTGGGGCGTTTTCCCTGCCCGTGGCCCTGGATGACGTGGCGCAGGGCCGTGCCAATTTTGCCGCCGTACAGATGTCGGTAACGTCGCTTGAATGGCTGTTTCTGGCCCATGCAGGCCATCGCCGTGCGCGATACACGCGCACGGCTTTAGAGATCGAAAGCGTCTGGCTTGCGCCATGAGCCTCAGGCGGCGGCGCGCAGCCTGCCGAATCCCGCCGCCAGATCGGCCTGCAGATCCGCAATGTCTTCCAGCCCGATATGGATGCGCAGCGTCGGACCCTTGAAGTCAGGCTTGGTTGCGGTGCGATAGCTCGCGCAATCGAAGGGCAGAGCGAGGCTCTCATAACCGCCCCACGACGCACCCATTCCAAAGAGCTGCAATCCGTCCAGCATGGCGCCAACGGCAGCCATTTTCACGGGCTTGAGTTCAACGCCGAAGAGTGACGACGCGCCGGTGAAGTCGCGCTTCCAGATGGCATGGCCGGGATCGCTTTCCAGCGCCGGGTGCATGACGCGCGCCACTTCCGGGCGAGCTTCGAACCATTTCGCCATCGCGATGCCAGATTGCATCTGCTCTTTCAGGCGGATCGGCATGGTGCGGATGCCGCGCAGAGTCAGGAATGCATCTTCCGGCGCGATGATGACGCCGAGATCCTCCCAGCTGGTGCGCAAGATCTTGAACTGCTCCGGCGTGCGGGCCGAGATCGTGCCGATCAGCACATCGGAATGACCGGCATAATATTTCGTGCCGGCCTGAATGGTGATGTCGACGCCGTGCTTGTGTGAGTCGAAGAAGGTGGGCGTTGCCCAGGTGTTGTCCATCATGACAATGGCGCCCTTGGCATGGGCCGCTTTCGCAATGGCCGGGATGTCCTGCATCTCGAAGGTCTGTGACCCGGGCGCCTCGGTCCAGACCACCTTCGTGTTGGGCTTCATCAGCGTTGAGATCCCTGCGCCGATCGCCGGATCATAGTAGCTGGTCTCGATCCCCATGCGCTTCAGCATCGTCTCGGCGAAATTTCGCGTCGGACGGTAAACGCTGTCGGTGACCAGCAGATGATCGCCTGCCGACAGGAAGGCCAGCAGCGGCAAGGTGCAGGCCAGAAGGCCGGATGGACAGACGACGACGCCTGATCCGCGCTCCATCGCATTGAGCGCCATTTCCAGCGCATCGATCGTCGGGTTGCCCTTCGTGCCGTAGCTGAAGCGTCCGCGCCGGTGGAGAAAATCGTCCATGGTCGGGAAAAGCACGGTCGAGCCGCGCACGATGGGCGGATTGACGAAACCGAAGCTGTCGACCGGATCGCGCCCTGCGAGAACAAGGCGCGTCTTCTCGCCAAAGGTTGCGAGTTCGGAAAGGCTCATTTTTTTCATGGAGTTTTTGACCGTGCGCAGATGAGTTGGCTGATAATCGACTTGTAACGCATCATCCGGTCTTGACCACCCCGGCAAACTGGCATGTGATGGGTTCCATAAGGTTTGCGAATGCCAGAATTCCTCTGGCACATGCCTTGAGGCGCGTGGCTTTCGCTTGACGCTGTGAAATGCGTCTGGCACATCGCCCGTGCGAAATTTGCATAGCCGCTGTGCAGAAATGTTCAGGCAGCAATTCGGTAGATCCGCGCGTGCAACGAGGCACGCACGGGACAACAATCGGGAGAGACATTCATGAAGAAAATGCTTGCAGCAACGCTCGCCGGCCTTGGCCTGGCGGTTGCAGCGACCGCCGTTTCGGCGCAGGCGCCGTCGACGCTCAATCAGGTGAAGGCGCGCGGCGTTCTGAACTGTGGTTCGAACACGGG
>JAYWHQ010000382.1:0-9784 GCA_043777655.1 Allobosea sp.
TGCCGGTGCGGCGCAGCACCGCCTTGATCCGCGCCAGCAGCTCGCGCGGATTGAAGGGCTTGGCCAGATAATCATCCGCGCCGACCTCCAGCCCGACAATCCTGTCGGTGTCATCGCTTCTGGCGGTCAGCATGATGACGGGCACGGCGCTGTCGCGCCGCAGCTCCCGGCAAAGCTCGAGCCCGCCGGTGCCAGGCAGCATCAGGTCGAGCACGATCAGGTCAAAGCGCTCTGCCGCCACCGCCGCGCGCATGTCGACACCGTCACGGGCCAGCGCCACATCGAGCCCGTTCTCTTTCAGAAAACCGGCCAGCAACTGGCGGATCTGCCCGTCATCATCGACAATCAGGATGCGCGCCGGGCGCTGGGACAAGGGGCTGGCCTGGATCATCAGCTGGTCTGGCTCGCAATCGCTCGGCAAGGTGCGCCATCTGTTTCCGCCGTTTGACTGTCCCGTGTCAAACTGTGCCGTGGGCGTGCGCGCGATCAATGCAGCCTGCAGCTTGCCGTGGCAGGGGAGACGGCGCAAGAGGGCCGACCGAGGCTGAAAGAGCAGGGCGAGAGCCTCAGACACGCCGAGCCCAGACGGGCTTGGGTCCGGACGGGCTTGGGTCCAGCCCGCTTCAAACCATGCCGGGGTGGCCCCGCCGGTTCCTGCCTTGTCAACCGGGGTCGGTTGCCTGCAAAATAATCCACCCGGTTGCTTGAACCGTTTCGACCCCTGCCGCGACCAATGGAGGCAAGATGGTCACCAGGCCGCAAACCACGCAGTCCACTGCGGACCATGATCTGGTGATCCGGATTGCCGAGGGCGATGAACTCGCCATGCGGGTGCTTTATGCAAGGCATCAGTTGAAAATCTTTCGCTTCGTGTTGCGCCTCGTGCGGGACGAGACGGCGGCGGAGGATGCGATCAGCGAGGTATTCCTCGATGTCTGGCGTCAGGCCGCCCGCTTCGAGGGGCGTTCAAGCGTCACGACATGGCTGCTCGCCATGGCCCGCAACAAGGCCTGGTCTGCCCTGCGCAAGCGGCGGGAGGTTGGCATTGACGATGGCATGGCCGAGCAACTGGAGGATGATTCCGATGACCCGGAGGTGGTGGCCCAGAAGGCAGACAAGGGCGCGGCCATGCGCCGGTGCATCGAGAGACTGACGGTCGATCATCGCGAGGTGATCGAACTTGTCTACTACCAGGAAACGGCGCTGGATGAGGCGGCCATCATTCTGGACATTCCGGAAAACACCGTGAAGACCCGGCTTTTCCACGCCCGCAAGAAACTCTCCGAGCTTCTCAGAGAAGCTGGAATTGACAGAGGTTGGCCATGAGCACGATTTCGACATCTGGCAGCCAGCCTGCCGGGAAGGGCCCGGGCGAGATCGAGGGCCTGCTGCCCTGGTATGCGACCGGCCGCCTCGATGCGGCTGACACGGCACGGATCGACATGGCCTTGCTGGGCGATCCTGAGCTGGCGCGCCGTCTGGCCCTCATCCGCGAGGAGATGGGCGAGGTTGCCCTGCTGAATGAACGTCTGCCCGGGCCATCGCGCCGGGCGCTGGATGCGATCATGGCCGGTGTCGCAGCCGAGCCGAGGCAGGCTCCCGCGCTGAAACGCGCCAGGCAAGGCCTGCTGGAGTGGCTGGGCAGCACCTTGCAGGCGTTCTCGCCCCGCACGCTGGCGCTGGCGGCCTGCGCGGCAGTTGCCGTGCTGGGCTTGCAGAGCGCCATGCTGGGTGGGCTGATGGATGGGCTGACGGGTGGCCCGGATGGCGCAGCGCGCTATGGCACGGCGTCCGGCCCCGCCCAGGGCACCTCGTCCGGCAGCTTCGTCATGGTGGCTTTTGCGCCAACGGCGACTGCGGCCGACATCACGGGTTTTCTCAAGCGGTTTGACGCCAGCATTGTCGATGGGCCCCGCGCCAGTGGGCTGTTTCGCCTGAAGGTCAGCGGGCAAACCCTGAGCGTGGCGCAGCTGGATGCCGTGCTGGCAGCGATGCTGAAGGAGCAGGCCATCATCGCCATGGCCGCGACAGGAAACTGAAGGCGCAAGCGCGACGCTTGCCTTTTCCACGATTGCGCAGATGATCCTTCACAGCGAGCAAAGCGATGATCCCCATCCGGGTTTTCCTCACAGAACAAGCCAAGCCTGAGCAGAGGAAGCCTGAGTGCTTCAGCCCCAGGCGCCTTGCCGTGGCTGCCTTGCTGGCGGGTTCCATGCTGACGCCATGGCCCGCATCGGCGCTGATGCCGATCATGCCCGGACTGTTTCCTGACGCGCCAATCGTGACAGCCCAGTATCGCAACAACAACCAGTCAGGCGGCTTTCGTGACGGCGGCACGCGCATGGGGGATGCGCGCTCGGGAGGCTATCAGGGGGGAGAGATCTACCGGTCGCAAACCCCGCGCCCGCCGATGGTCCGTCCGCCGAAAGACAGACCTCCCGTTGGCAGGCCGCCGCCGGTCGGGCGCCCACCCGTCGGTCGTCCCCCTTTTGGCCAACGACCTGAGGGTCGCCCGCCGCGCCGACCGGATGGCGGCTGGGGCGGTCCGGTGATTTATCCGGACGACTATCCGCGCCCCCGGCCTCGTCCACGCCCGCCGGTCTTCGTGGATGATTTCGAGGATGAGTATGTCCCGCCGCCGCGCCGTCGCCCCAGCCCCGAGCGTCGGCCGGTGATTGTCGAGATCGATGACGAACCGGTTGTGCGGCGGCGCGTGCCAGCGCGTGCAGCGCCGCCACCCGTGGCGCGCCCGCCAGCGCAGACCGCGAGGCGCCAGCCGCCCCGTTTGCCGCCGGTGCTTGTGCCGCCCGCCTCCGAGCGGCGTCTGGTGCGCGACGAGGTGCTGGTGGAGCTCAAGGACGGCGTGACGGCGGCTGCCGTGGCGCGCCGCCATCGGCTGACCGCGCTCTCCACAGAGCGCTTCACCCTCGCCAACGTCACCATTGTGCGCTACCGCGTCGACGGAGATCGCACGGCCCGGCAGGCCCTGGCGGCCATGGCCGGCGACACACGGATCGCTGCTGCCCAACCCAATTTCACCTTTGCCTTGCAGCAGCAGGAGACAAGGCCGGATGGTGAGGCAGCTCCGGTGATCGAGCCTGCCGCACCCCTCATCGTGACCCTTCCAGAAGCAGGGTTGCAGCCCGTCATCGTCCTGCCAGGCGCGCCGGATACGGCGCCGACCGCGCAACCGCCCGAAGCTGTCACGGCTGTCACGGCTGTCGCCGCTGTCGCGCGCAAACCGCAATACATTCTCGGCAAGATGGGAATCGAGGCCGCGCATCGCATATCCCGGGGCAACAGGATCCGCGTGGCCGTGATCGATACCGACGTGGATGGATCGCATCCCGAGCTTGAGGGCGTCATCTCGCGCCGGTTCAACGCCATAGGGGACGCAACAGGGGACGTCACAAGGGACGTGACAAGGGACGGCGACACTCACGGCACCGCCATGGCTGGCGCCATCATGGCGAAGGCGTCCCTGCAAGGGGTTTCTCCGGCGGCAGAACTGCTGGTGGCACGCGCCTTCACGGGTGGCACGCCCAAACCCGGCGCCGGCGCTGAAGGCACGACCATCCACATCCTGAAAGCGCTGGACTGGGCCCATGCAGAGGGCGCGCGCGTGGTCAATCTCAGCTTTGCCGGCCCGCAGGACCGTTTGATGTCACGCGCGCTGGCCGGTGGCAGCGCCAGGGGCATGATTGCCGTGGCGGCCGCCGGGAATGGCGGTCCCCAGGCCGCGCCGCTCTATCCCGGTGCCGATCCATCGGTGATCGCCGTCACCGCGACCGATGCCGATGACCGGGTCTACGCGCAGGCCAACACCGGCAGCTACATCGCGGTGGCCGCTCCCGGCGTTGATGTCATCGCGGCAGAGCCGGGCAAGCGCTACGCCTTCTCGTCAGGCACATCCATGGCGGCGGCGCATGTCTCGGGCCTTGTCGCCCTGATGCTGGAGCAGAAGGCCGATCTCGGTCTCGCCGGTGTGCGTGCCATCCTGAGCGAGACAGCGCTCGATCTGGGGCCCAAGGGCCCTGACCGGGTGTTCGGGGCGGGCCGCATCGATGCCGCAGCTGCGCTTGCCCGCACCTTGCGCGGTGCCACGACGCCCTGAGCTGAAAAAGACGCCCTGAGCTGAAAAAAATGGAGAAGGTTTGAACCGTTCTCCGGGTTGCTGCGACCAACGGATATGGAGGGCGGCTGATCGTCCTCCCCAACCTCGCGGAGAACGTCCATGTCGGCCTTCAAAACAACTTTCGCCGTCGCGCTGACCGCCCTGACAATCGGCACCGCAACGCTTGCCACAACATCTGACGCGGAGGCCCGGTCCCGCCATCACCGCCACTGGGGCGTCGGTGCTGCCGTGCTGGGTGGCCTTGCCATCGGCGGGCTGCTTGCCGCCCGCAGCAACGCTTACGCCGCACCCATCTATGACGAGGACGTGCCCGTGCGCCGCTGCATGATGGTGGAGCGCGTCGATGCCTATGGCTATGTGATCGGCATGCGCCGCGTCTGCCGCAACAGCTATTGAGCTCCAGACGCATACGGGAATGTCCGGCCTCTCTGGCAACAGGGGGGCCGTTTTCCTGTGGCGCATTGCTTCGGGGGTGCGGCCATGCTCACAGAATTATTTTTCGATTTTCTTTGAACCTTTCATCTCCCCGCCGCGACCAACAGATGTGAGGGTCGAATGGTCGATCCCACCAACAGGGAGAGCCACGATGTCGATCTTCACGAAAACAGCCACTGCAGCCTTGACCGTCCTTGCACTCGGCACTGCCGTTCTTGCAACCAGTTCCGCCGATGCCAGCCCGCGCCACGGCGGTGGACACGGCGGCGGCCAAGGCGGATGGCATGGTGGCTATGGTGGCGGTCACGGGGGCCATTGGGGCCACGGCGGTCACTGGCGCAATGACCGCTACTGGGGTCGCCCGGTGGTCTGGGGCGGCGGATATGGCAACCCGCTGGGCGGTCGCAACTGCCGCATCATCGTGCGCTATGACAGCTATGGCGATCCGATCGGCCGCCGCCGGGTCTGCTATCCCGGCTACTGAGCGGGTGGCGGATCAGCCCTCGCTGCGAAGGTTGCCCCTTGCAAAGGCTGCTGATTGCAAAGATTGCCGAATGCACGCGAGACCGCTGCCACGATCATACCGGCAGCACCTCTCGCCCGCCACGAACCTCCAGCGCCTCAACCCGCAGAACGCGCTGGAGATCCTCACCGAAGCCGTGGTCAAGGTCTTGGAGAGACCAAGCCGTCCGGGCCATCATCATGCAGCCCGGGCAGCGCCAGATCACCGCTGGTCAAACCCGCGTCCTGAACCGCCTCGACGTCCGGCAGATCGCGCAAGGTCGCCAGCCCGAACGCGGAGAGGAAAGCTGGCGTGGTGACATAGGTCAGCGGTGCCCCCGGTTGCGCGACGCGCGGCCCGGCGCCGATCAGGCCCAGGCGCTTCAGGCGGGCCATGGTGTCGCGGCTGATCTCCTTGCCGAGCATCTCGGATATCCTGGCGCGCGCCACCGGCTGGAAATACCCCACCACGGTCAGCACCATGGTCTCGGTCTTCGACAGGTCGGGCGGGCCGGGTTCGCGCAAGCTGCTGGCGGCGCGGATGGCATCAGTGAAGCGTGGCCGCGTGCGGTGCTGCCAGCCGCCGGCGACAAGGACCAGTTCATAGGGCCGGGCTTTCAGCTCAATCTGGATGTCGGCGATCAGCTCATCGAGCACGACCGCGCGGCCGATCAGCGTGGCAAGCCTCTCGCGCGGCAGCGGGTCAGCGCTGGCAAAGATCGCGGCCTCGACGCGCCCCATCCATTCGCGCCAGCGCAGCTCCGGCGGCAGGTCGGAGAGTTCGGCATCGAACAGCTGGGTCTGCTGGGCGGGTGCGGGCTGGGGCATCGCACTCACAGGCCATACAGCCGGAATGTTGGCCGGTCGGTCAGCAGCCGCAAGCTCCCCAGAGCGTGCAGGCTTTCGCAGAGACGGCGGGCGGCGCGGTCGGAGCCGAGGCCCTGCTGGCCGCTGGATGTCTCCCCCACCCTGCGCCCCAGGCCGGCCTGCAGTTGCGCCATGCGCCAGGGCGCGACGCTGTCATCGGCCAGGATCAGAGAAAGCCCCCCGCCCCCGTCGCGGGTGCGCAGGGTGCTGGCCGCTACAGAAAGTGCCTCGGCCCGCCGCGCCAGATCGACCGCCTGCCCATAGACGGCGACAGCAGCGCGCCCCAGCACGGGATGACGGTGTTGTGTCCAATCCGCACCCGTTGCGTTGGGGCGCTGGCCGCTCACGCCCTTCCGGAGCGCCGGATCGAGGATCAGGGTGAGATGCAGCGGCAGCGGGCGCTCCCATTCCAGCCGCTGCGCCAGGGCGATGTCGGCCCGCAGCAGCGCCAGCACCTCGGCGCTGGCAGCGGCGCCTTCGATCTCGCTCGCGATGACCTCAAGCATCGCCTCCGCCAGCCGGGTTGGCCGCAACGTGAGCTGCCGCAACAGCGCATGCAGCCGCCCGGCCGGGCCCGGATCATCGCCGGGCCGGGTCAGATGCAGGGCATCGCGCAGGGCTGCCTCATCGGCGTTGAGGCGCAGGAGCCTGGCGGCAACGCTGGCGGATCTGAGCGCCTGCCGCAGCACCAGGCACCCGAGCCAGGGCGGCGCGGCGCGGATCATCTGGTCGAGCGCAAAGACCGCAGCACCGGCAGCAAATGCAGCATCAGTCACGGGCTGCGCACCGCCCTGCCCTGATTTGGGCTCCGGCGCGTGGAACAGGCTGACCCAGCGCGGAAGCGGCTGCGGGATCAATAAGTGAGGTGGCCCCGCACCCAACCCGGCCTTGCGCGTCGCGCGTCGTCGAAGCAGCATCGGACCAGTCTGTGGCGGCAGGGCAAGTGCGTCCGAATCCATCATGCCAGCATAAGGCCCGACGGCGGTTTGTCGAGTGATCTGAACGTTCTCCGCCGCCTCTGTTATCTCTCTTTCATGTCCAATAAAATTGCCTTATCGGAGGTTTTTGGGATAGGGTCAATTATGATGATTTGCAGCCCTGAACCGCAGGAAATCCCGCGCTCTGATCGGCCAGCGCGCGCGCGAGCTCTTGTGGCGGCGTCCCACTCAACGAGAAAGATGTCGGTTTTCGGCAGCCGTGCGCATGCAGCTCGGTTATTTGCCGAGGCCTTCCAGCAACGCAGCGACGGCGTCGCGCAAGGGCGGCAGATCGTGGCGCGCCACGTCCCACATGATCTGGGGATCAACGCGCCAGTATTCGTGGCGGATGCGGTTGCCGATGGTGCGGATATGCGCCCACGGGATTTCAGGTCGTGCGCCAAGAACCTCGTCCGGAACATGGCGCACCGCCTCCGAAATGATCTCGAGCGACCGTTCGACACCGCGCTGCATGAAGCGATCAGCCCAGAAGGCCGGCTTGGCCACTGCGTCAAGCGCAGCCGTCGCGACATCAATCGCGTCGAGGATCTCTGTCAGCACGGCATCGACACGGCGCGCCATCAGAAGACCTTGATGGCGTCGCGCTCAATGTCATCCTTGAGGTCCGGCAACAGGCCGTTGCGGGTCACAAGATCAACCTTCACCGCAAGTTCGTCTTCCAGAAAATGCTGCGCGCCGATCATGTCGAGCAGTGAGAACTTGGCACCAGGCACGATATCGACAAAAACATCGAGGTCGCTGCCCGGGCGCGCTTCATTCCTCGCCGTCGACCCGAACAGATACGCCGCCGCGACGCCGCGCGCCCTCAAGGCATCGGCGCGGGCGGCGAGTTCGTGGATGGCTGCTTCGCGGTTCATGGCCAACTCTTACCAGAGTTCCAGAGGTTCGGAAATATGAGCAGCAACGCGTTCAATGTGACGGACCGGAGCGTCAGCGCCCGCCTTCTCTGCGCGGGAGAGCTTTGCCAAGATGACGCACGGCACCACCAATCGGCGCTCTATCCAAGCTCGACGTCAAGTCCATAAGTTGGTATCTAGACAGTCTAGCTATTTAAGAAAGGGCGCAACATGGACTGGCAGCTGCAGGACGCCAAAAACCGCTTCAGCGAGGTGGTGAGCAAAGCAAGACGTGAGGGGCCGCAGACAGTCACCCTGCGTGGTGATCGCGCCGCTGTCGTGGTCTCGGCCGAGGATTATGACCGGCTGACTGCGTCCAGGCCGACGCTTGCCGATCACCTCTTGAGTGGACCGGCCTGGGATGAGGCCTTTGTCGTGGATGTGAACACCCGCCATCCATCTGGACCGCGCGACATCGATCTTTGAGCTGGACGATCTTTGAGCTTGAACTGCCATGTATCTGCTCGACACCAACATCGTTTCCGAAGCCCGGCGCGGCTCGCCTGAGGCGGCGGCTTGGATCCGCTCCGTCAAGGGCCGCGCGCTGCACGTCAGCGTCATCACCCTCGGCGAGATCATGCGCGGCATTCGGCTCAAGGAGCGCAAGGACCCGAAAGCGGCAGCCGTCCTCGCGGAATGGCTCATCGCCTTGCGTGAACTGCATCGCGAGACGATCCTGCCCGTGACTGAAGCCGTCGTACTCGAATGGGGTCGTCTCAGCGCAGAGCGCAGCCGTAACACTGCTGACGGGCTGATCACGGCCACCGCCCGCGTGCATGATCTCATACTGGTCACCCGCAACGTCACCGACTTCGAAGACACCGGCGTATCCATCATCAACCCCTGGGATTTGTGACCATGGCGGTTTCCGAGACTTTACCGGCCATCACGCCCATGCCGTTGCTCCTGGATCAGGATCGGGCCAAGACTTCACCTGCGCTCGAACGCCTTGCCGAGACCGCGCGCGATTATGCGGCGGCGCGTTCCAGCGACAACACGCAAAAAGCCTATGCCTCGGACTGGAAACTGTTCGCGCGCTGGTGCCGTCGCCAGGGGTTTGATGCGAACGTGCCCGATCCGCAGGTGGTGGGGCTGTATCTGGCAGCCTCTGCCGCTGGCACCGGCATGAGGCCTGCGGCTGCCTCCACCATCGAGCGACGGCTGGCGGCGCTGACCACGACCTATCGCTCCCTTGGCACCCCCCTGCCCCGGCAGGACCGGCACATCATCGATGTGATGGCCGGCATCCGGCGCACCCATGGCCGCCCGCCGGTCAAGAAGGAGGCGCTGTATCCTGAAGACATCCTCGCCATGATCGCGACCTTGCCGAACAACCTGCGCGGCTATCGCGATCGCGCGATCCTGCTGGTCGGTTTTGCAGGCGCGCTGCGCCGTTCCGAAATCACCGGTCTGGACTGTGGACCGTCGCAAACCGAGGACAGTGGCGGCTGGGTCGAGATTCTGGAGGCTGGCGCACTGCTTACCATCAAGGGCAAGACCGGCTGGCGCCTCGTTGAAATCGGGCGCGGCTCGTCGGAGGCCACCTGCCCGGTCCATGCGCTGGAGCGCTGGCTGAAACTGGCGCGCATTGCCATCGGCCCAGTCTTCCGGCGCGTGCGCCAGGCCAACAGCGATGTCGGCGCGGACCGCCTTGTGGACGCTCAGGTGGCACGCCTTGTGAAGACCAGCGCCATGAAGGCCGGTGTGCGGTCCGACCTACCGGAAGCCAAACGCATGGCGCTGTTCTCCGGCCATTCGCTGCGCTCGGGCTTCGCCTCGTCCGCCGCCATCGACGAGGCCTACATCCAGAAGCAACTTGGACACGCTTCGGCGGAAATGACCCGCGGCTACCGACAGACCCGTGAACGCTTCAAGGTCAACCTGACCAAGGCTGCGGGGCTGTAAAGCAACCTCCCCCGACACCGGCCGCAATACGGTCATGCCGAATGGCT
>JAYWHQ010000383.1:0-2856 GCA_043777655.1 Allobosea sp.
CGCCGCCAAGGCGGCCGTGGACCGTTCCATGCAATACGCCTATCGCGACCGCAAGAACCGGAAGCGCTCGTTCCGCGCGCTCTGGATCCAGCGTCTCAACGCCGCCGTGCGTGAGCATGGCCTGACATATTCGGCCTTCATCAACGGCCTGATGCGCTCGGGCCTCGAGCTTGACCGCAAGACCCTTTCGGCCATGGCCATCGATGCGCCTGAGAGCTTCGCCGCTGTTGTCGAAAAGGCCAAGGCTGCCTTGGCTGAAAAGGCTGCTGCTGCCGAAACGAGCGCCGCTGCAGCCTGAGGCTGTTGCCGGATGATTTGCGGGCGGCCGGTGGCAACACCGGCCGTTTTGCTGTCTGGCGTCAGCTCTTATGTCCCGCTAAAACCGCTGCGCCATTGATATTGACCCTTTCGAGAAGCCGCACCCGCATGACCGAACTTGCCACACTGGAAGCTGATCTTCTCGCGCAGATCGCAGCCGCCACCGATGAAGCTGCGCTGGAAGCGATCCGCATCGCCGCACTTGGCAAGGCTGGCTCCGTCTCAGGCCTGCTGAAGACGCTGGGCGCCATGACGCCGGACGAGCGCAAGGAGCAGGGCCCGCGCATCAACGGCCTGCGCGATGCTGTGCAAGCAGCGCTGGCATCGGCCAAGCAGGGCCTCGCTGATGCGGCACTCTCTGCGCGCCTGCTGACCGAGCGCGTGGACGTCTCGCTGCCTGTGCAGGACGGCCCTGAGGCGCGCGGGCGCATCCACCCCATCAGCCAGGTCATTGACGAGATCACCGCCATTTTTGGCGATATGGGCTTTGCGGTGGCCGAAGGGCCGGATGTCGAGACCGATGATCTCAACTTCACCAAGCTGAATTTCCCCGTCGGCCATCCGGCGCGCGAGATGCACGACACGTTCTTTTTCGCGCCCGATGCCCATGGCGCGCGCAAGCTGCTGCGCACCCACACCTCGCCCGTGCAGATTCGCACCATGCTGTCGCAACAGCCGCCGATCCGCGTCATTTGTCCGGGCCGCACCTATCGCTGCGATTCGGACCAGACGCACACGCCGATGTTCCATCAGGTCGAAGGCCTCGTCATCGACAAGGGCTCGCATATGGGCCACCTGAAATGGATCCTCGAAGAGTTCTGCAAGGCCTTCTTCGAGATCGAGGGCGTGAAGATGCGCTTCCGCCCCTCGTTCTTCCCCTTCACCGAGCCCTCCGTCGAGGTCGACATCCAGTGCTCGCGCAAGGGCGGCGAAATCCGCTTCGGCGAGGGCGAGGACTGGCTGGAAATCTTGGGCTGCGGCATGGTCCACCCCAATGTCATCCGCAATTGCGGGCTGGACCCGGACATCTACCAGGGCTTCGCCTGGGGCATGGGCATCGACCGCATCGCCATGCTGAAATACGGCATGCCGGACCTGAGGCCTTTCTTCGAAGCGGATGTGCGCTGGCTGAGCCATTACGGCTTCAGGCCGCTGGATCTGCCTTCGCTGGTGGGGGGCTTGAGTGCTTGAACCGCGACATCGCCATCGTCATTTGCAGCCGTGGTCGCGAGGCGCATCTCGTGCGCCTGCTCGATGACATCGCGCAGGCCTATGCACCAGCGCTCATGGCAGGCGGCTTGAGCGTTTGCACCTTCGTCTATGCGCAGAACTATACGCCGTCCTACCTGAGTGGCCTCGAACAGCGTTATGCCGGAGCGATCGCGCAGGGTCGGCTCATTCTGGTTGTGCCAGAGCGCCCACACCCTTGCATCGGCGACGTCTTCACCAGCGCCATCGCCGCGCTCCATGCGCGTGTCGACTACCGCCTCGCGATGTCGATGGATGATGACAGTCTTTATCGGGCCGACCGCCAAGTCGATGCCAATCTGGCGCAGGCGGCGCATGACTTTCTGAAAAATGACGCGCGCGCCTTCTCGATCAAGCTGGGGCAGGCGCGTGAGCTTGAATACTGGCCGTTTGTCGACCGGAAGGGCCCCATTATGCCCTTCAAGGAAAAGATGCTCTGGGTCAGCCGCGACGTGATGGACGAGGCGCTGGCCTGGCCAGCCTTCGCGACGCTCGATGTCGGCGAAGACGCCGTGCTGGCGGCTCTTGCCTGGCGCGGCGGCGCCGAGCGCTGTTTTGGCGTCTACGGCATTGCAACCTTCCTGCATCTCAGCTTCGAGCCGGATGAGGTGCCCGATGCAGCCCCCATCGCAGGCGGCTACGGCGAGCTGGTCGATTATGTCGAGGGGCGCGATCTGGACCCCGTGCTCGGCAAATACGGCAAGGCCTTTCGCGGTGGCGTGGTGCCTTTCAGTGTGATGCCGGAGATATTCGTCGGCCCCGAGCATCCGCATCACACCATCAGCGGCATCAGGCCCGAGGCTGTTGCCTTGCATGATTCAGGCGCTGATATGTCTGCGCAGGTCGTCATGGCGAGCGTGAACTGAAGCCATCCAGCTGTCCTGTGCTGCAAATCTGGATTGCTTCGCTGCGCTCGCAATGACACATGAAGCCAACGCATTTTTTATCCTGAGCAGAAGCGCGGGATATGTTTCACTGAAACACCGGCCAACTGATTGTCCCACGAACGGGCTAAGGCGTTGGAGGGTGGAAGTCTCGAGGAATTACCTATGAAGTTCACCCTCTCCTGGCTGAAGAACCACCTTGAGACCGATGCGCCGCTGGGTGCCATCGTCGAGACGCTGACGCGCGTCGGCCTTGAGGTCGAGGGCGTCGAGGACAAGGGCGAGGCGCTGAAGGACTATGTCATCGCGCGCGTCATCGAGGCGAAGCAGCATCCCAATGCCGACCGTCTGCGCGTCTGCATGGTCGATGCGGGCGGGCCGGAGCTTGTGCAGGTTGTCTGCGGCG
>JAYWHQ010000384.1:0-2855 GCA_043777655.1 Allobosea sp.
GTGCTGTTCACGCGCGGCGGGATTGCAGGGCTGCTGGCAAAGATCACGGGCGGGCCGCGAAATGGCTAACCCGATGTTGGCCGAGGCGCATGTCACCCCGATCCTGGAGCTGCGCAATTTGCGCAAGTCTTTCGGCGCGCTTCTCGTCACCGATGATGTCTCGCTGACGGTGATGCCGGGTGAGCTGCACGCGCTCATCGGGCCCAATGGTGCTGGCAAGACCACGCTGATCCATCAGATTTCCGGCACGCTTTCCAGCAATGCGGGCAATGTGTTTTTCGAGGGACAGCCGGTCACGGCGCTGGACATGGAGGCGCGCGCCAAGCGGGGGCTGGCGCGCACCTTCCAGATCACCTCCATCGTGCCTTCGCTCAGCGCGCTCGAGAATGTCGCGCTCTGCGTGCAGGTGCGCCAGCCGCGCGCGCTTTCGCTCTGGCATCCCGCCGCCAGCGACGAGACCCTGAATGCGCCTGCACGTGAGGCTCTGGCGGCTGTGGGCCTGACTGAGCGGGCGAACATCCCCGCAGGGCTGCTCTCGCATGGCGAGAAACGCGCACTGGAAATCGCCATGGCGTTGGCGCTGGAGCCGAAAGCGATCCTGTTCGATGAACCGATGGCCGGCGTCGGGCGCGAAGAAAGCGAAGGTGTCGTGGCGCTGCTGCGTGGGCTGAAAGGGCGCTTCGGCATGCTGCTGGTTGAGCATGACATGGAGGCGGTGTTCTCGCTGGCGGACCGGATTTCCGTGCTGGTCTATGGCCGGATCATCGCGACCGGAACGCCGGACGAAATCCGCGCCAACCCGGAGGTGCGCACGGCCTATCTTGGCGATGAGGCCTGAGATGCTGAAAGTCGAGGCGCTTGAGGCAGGATATGGCGATGCGCAGGTGCTGTTCGGCATCGACTTTGCCATCACGCCTGGCTCGGTGACCACCTTGCTCGGCCGCAACGGCATGGGCAAGACCACGACCATCCGCGCCATCATGGGGCTCATCAAACCGCGCGCGGGGTGCATCACGGTTGCGGGCCGTGACCTGACCGGTGCGGCGCCCTATCGCATCGCGCAGGCCGGGATCGGGCTGGTGCCGGAAGGACGGCAAGTGTTCCCCACCTTGAGCGTCGAGGAAAATCTGATCGCCACCTCCGCCAACCGCTTTGGCGCGGGGCGCTGGACGCTGGAGCGGGTCTATCAATTTCTGCCGCGCCTGAAAGAGCGGCGAACCAACCGTGGCAACGAACTTTCAGGCGGCGAGCAGCAGATGCTGGCCATTGGCCGGGCGCTGATGACAAACCCGAAGCTGGTGATCCTCGATGAGGCGACCGAGGGGCTTGCGCCCATCATCCGGCAGGAGATCTGGGCCTGCCTCACGGCGCTGAAGGCAGAAGGCGAATCCATTCTGGTCATCGACAAGAATGTCGATGCGCTGATGCGCTTCGCCGATCAGCATGTCATTCTGGAAAAGGGCCATGTCGTCTGGTCCGGTAGCAATGTCGAGCTATCAGGCGATGCGGCCATCAAGGACCGCTATCTGCATCTGTGACAACGCCACCAAAGAGCGAGGAAGCACAATCATGACCCAGAAGCCGATGACAGCAGGCGTGACCCCGGCAGGCCAGGGCCTTGATTCCATCAGCTGGAACATCCTTGGCCAGACCTATGTGCCCAAGAGCGTCAGCGAGAGCGTGATGTCCTGGCACGCGACCTTCCCACCTGGCACCTTCGTGCCGCCGCACATCCACCCGACGCAGGATGAATTCATCTACATGCTCGAGGGGCGTTTTGATCTCGTGCTTGACGGGCAGGAGGCTGTGGCGACGGCGGGTGACCTGATCCGCCTGCCGCGCGGCGTGCCGCATGGCATTTTCAACAAGGGACTGGTGACAGCCAAATGCCTGTTCTGGGTCTCACCGACGCGCAGGCTCTATGATCTGTTCTGGGCCATCCACAATCTCAAGGACCAGAACCCGGCAGATGTCGTGGCACTGTCAGCGCGCCACGAGGTCGATTTTCTGCCGCCACCGCCAGATGCTGGCTGAGCACCTTGGTGCTCAACGCTCAGGTCGGACGAACTCGGTTGCGCCACCAAGCGTGATTTCACGTCCGGCATTCTGCTCGCGCATGCCGTTGATGAACTCGTCGGGAAACAACAAGGCTTGCGGCGCCGTCAGGCCCATGAAGCGCCCGATATCGGCAACGAAGGCGTTGCAGTTGTAGATCACCGCATGCCACATCGGCGAGTTTGTCTGGAGACGGCGGATTTCGGCCAGAACCAGCCTGTACTCGGACTCGGACAGGTCAATGCGGTAGCGCGCCGTGACATACTGTTCTTCGAGATCCCCGTCGCTTGGGCCTGTCTCGGCAGGAACGGCAATGATGTGCCCAACCATCCAGGGCACAGGGCTTTCGGTGGCTGGATGCAGGCCGGCCACCTCGAACTTGCGGATGGAGCCGTCAGGCGAACGCCGTCCGAAAGCCGCGAAGGTGTGGCCATAACTCAGGGCCGAACGCGCACGGAACTCGACAAAGTAGGGTTTTTGCGAGATGGGCGATGTGCCACGCCCGGTTCTCGGGGCCTGTGGGCGAATGCCGGAAGCAAATTGCGCCAGCTCCACGCGCACGTCTTCCAGCGGGCTGCCGACAGGCATTGTCTGCGCGACGGCGGGACCGGCGAAGAAAAGGAAGTTGACGACCAACAGGCCGAGCAAGAAAGAAATGGGCTTCAAAAGAGCTGACATCAACGCAAATCCCGATCCGCGAATCGTTGGCCCCCGCAAACGAAAAACCGCGACCTTCACTTTGAGGTCTCCGAAGAAGCCCCACAGCGAAAATCGCGGCGGATAGACAATGCCTGTCAGGC
>JAYWHQ010000385.1:0-2851 GCA_043777655.1 Allobosea sp.
CGTGATGTAGGTCGGAAAGGCGAGAGGCAGCACCAGCATCCAGTCGAGCAGGTTGCGACCGGGGAAATCGTGCTGGGAAATCACCCAGGCCGTCCCGACGCCGATGATCGAGGTGAGAAGGCCGACACCAGCAAGCAACAGCAGCGTGTTCCAGGCCGCATGGGGCAGCGTGTAGCGCAGCAAGTCGGGCCAGAGCGAATTGTCACTGGCCGAAAACGCGACCACCATCACTGCCGCAACCGGCAGCATGACCAGCAAGCAGGCGAGAAGCAGCGGCCAGTTGCGCCAAAGCCCCGCCAAGCCGGAGGTGAGCCGGGCGGGCAGGGCGATGGGGTTTGACCGGTTCTGGCTCGACGCTTCGCTCAAGCGACCGGCTTTCGAATCGGCATCAGCATCTGGCTCTGTTGCGCGAGATCAATTGTCAAAGCCGACCTTGTCGACAAGATTGGCGGCTGCCTTTCGCGACCTGGCAATGGCATCCAGCGAAACATCGTCGGCTTTGATCGCACCAAACAGGCGGACTGTCTCGCTGCCGGCGACGCTGGCATTGACCGGATATTCAAAATTGCCATTGGCGTAAAGCGCCTGTGCTTTCTCGCCCAGCATGTAGGCAATCAGTGCATTGGCTTGCGTCTTGTTCGGCGCATTTTTGGCAATGGCAGCGCCGGAAATATTGGCATGCGTGCCGCCGCCGGCGAAGGTGGTCTGCAGCGGCTTCACAGCATCAGCCCAGGCCTTGCGCTCAGGCTCACGGTTCAGCATCAGGCCCAGGTAATAGGTGTTCGCAACGCCGATGTCGCAAAGCCCAGCCTGAATGTCCTTGGCCACGTCACGGTCGCCACCAGCGGCCTTGCGGGCGAGATTGGCCTTGAAGCCACGCAGCCAGGTTTCCGTCGCGGCTTCACCGAAGCGGGCCACCACAGCGCCAAACAGTGAGTTGTTATAGTCATTCTGGCCAGAGCGTATGCAGATGCGCCCTTTCCACTTGGGGTCAGCCAGCTCTTCATACGTGATCGCATTCTGCGCCACGCGGTCCCTGGACGCATAGACGATGCGCGAGCGCACGGTGAGGGCGGTCCACTGGTTGGCAGGATCGCGCAAGGCAGCAGGGACCGTTCTGGTGGCCATGTCTGTTGTGATCGGCTGCGTGGCGCCTGCCGCGGCTGCCGAAATCAGGCGCGCGGCATCGACCATGATCATCACGTCGGCGGGGCTTGCAGCCCCTTCGGCTTGCACGCGCTCCAGGAGCCCGTCTTTCAGGAAGACCGAGTTCACCTTGATGCCTGTGTCCTTGGTGAAGGCCTCAAGCACGGGGTTGAGAAGTGTCGGCTCACGGGTGGTATAAACATTGACCTGCTGGGCAAAGGCTCCGGCCGGGAAGACAATGAGACCAAGCAGCGACAGCGCGGCAAAGCGCCTGCGAAAATGCATTTCAAGCATGACAAACTCCATCAGGGTTCAAGGCCCTGCGGTTGACGGGACACCTGTCGAATACGTGGTGCCTGAAAGCCGGTCAACAAAAAAATGATTTATATCAATAGGTTAGACATATTCTAAACTGGACAGAGGCTCTGCTGTCGAAGGCGGATGGCGGAAGGTGTTGAAAACCCTTGCCAGTTTGCGCGGCTTGAAACCGTTCCAAACTGCAGGCTTCTTCAAGAAAAAAGCCCCCGGCGCTGGCCGAGGGCTTGAGAGGTCTGGCGCGCGCCTGTTCTCAGCAATCAGGGACGTTCGCCGAAGGGCGAAGGCACAACCACACGAACAGCTGAAGGCGTGTTGTCACCGGCTGACTGGCCGCCGCGCAGAACGACAGGCGTCACGTCAAACACAGTGTTGCGGGGCTGGAAGCTTGCTTCCTGCAGGCGGGCCATCCGGCGGGTTGCACGCACAGCGGCTTCCTGTCGCGAAACGCCGACCATGTCGTCAATCTTCTTGCGCTGGGCTGCAGACAGATAGGGCGACGAGCGGAAGTCGCGGAAGTCCGACGCCGCATAAGGCCAGCGTGAGCCGCCATTGAACACCTTGGCCTGGCCGTTCAGCACAACCGTGTCCCCGGCACGCAAGGTGAAATCGCGCAGCAGCGAGACGCGGCGATCATTGGCCCCCGCAATGGCTGGGCGGCAGGCGGGATCTGACGAGCGCTCATGACCATAGGCCACCGGCAGACGGCCATAGAGTTTGCCATCACGCGCAACGGCGTTGTCGATTGTTGCCTCGCCAGCGCCGACCTTGAAAACCTGCACCGGAATGTCCGGGTTCTGCGCCTTGCACAGCGCCTCATGGCCTGCAAGATCCGAGGCCGCGCGCAGGTAGCCGATGGGCGAATGGAAGCCATCGCACATGCGCACGCAAATGGTGCGGGTGGTGTCGGCTGCACCGGACACAACATTGAGGCCCTCAGCGTCTTCCACAGGAAGCGGCAGTGACCGTGTGGCGATGGCCTGTCCCTGCCTCGCAGGATTTTTTGCCTTGGCAACATCGCGCGGATGGAACGGGTTCAGATTAAGGACCGGCTGGGCAATCTTGCCCTCCGGCGTGCTGCGGAACAGCGGCATCGACCAGCTGCGCTGCTGCGGCGCATAGGACGAGGCAGTCGAGCTGTAGGCAGATGATGTGACGGGGACTGGCCGCGCAACATGCCGCCTGGCGGCTTCCTGCTGCAAGAAGCTGCGCGCACTCGCATCGTCGCCCGCTTCGACCAGAGAGACGGCTGCAATCATGCCGCCTGCGCCAAGCGCTGTGCCAAGCAAGGCGAGAGCTGCAATTCGCATGTTCCGGCCCCTGGCCGGAGGCGTTGCCAGACCATGGCTGGCAACATAGGCGGACGTTGCCGTGTCATTTTTAGACACGG
>JAYWHQ010000386.1:0-2846 GCA_043777655.1 Allobosea sp.
CTGAAAGCGCATAAGCAACTCTGTCTGGAGGCATGGCATGAACACTGCGGAAGAGCTTCTTGATGAAGCACGCGTCCAGCATGTGCGCTGCACGGTGGACAGACTGGTCGTCGATCTGGATGATGGGCGGGAGATTTCCGTGCCGATCAGGTGGTATCCGCGCCTGCTGGCGGCAACGCCAGAGCAAAGGCAGCGCTGGCAATTGGCGGGCGCAGGCTTTGGAATTCACTGGCCCGACATTGACGAAGATCTGAGCGTGCGTGGATTGCTGCTGGGACAGCCATCGCCGGGTGTCGCGAAACAGCCAAATGATCTGGCAGCGGCTCGCGCGCCGGGTCTAGAGGATATCAACATCATGGCCAATGCGCCCGGAATCCCACCCGAAGACGCCCGCCAGCGCGAGGCGAAAGCTGCGCTTGATCGTGTGCAGCGCGATCAGGAGGGCATTTTCACCTCCTCCATGGCACGCGCGTCCGATCATTTTTCCGGCAAGGATGCTCCGCCGGATGACAACATCGAGTTGTGGGGCCGCCGCATCGGGCGCTCGCTCTCGCTGATCGCGGTGGTGGTGCTGGCCTATCTGCTGGGTGTGCAGCTCCGGTTCTGGTGAGAGGTTGGCCGCCATGTCCAGCACCCCCGCATCCGATGCCCTGTCACAGCTGAAAGCGCCCTCGCTCGAGGCGATGGATGCGATGACGCGCGCCGCTTTTGATGATCTGCCGGTGGCGTTCCGGGCCTTGTGCGGCGATGTCATCATCCATGTCACGGACTTTCCCGATGACGAGGTGCTGGCGGAGATGGAGGCGGAAACGCCGTTCGATCTGCTGGGCCTCTTCACCGGCATCGGGCTGGCGCAGGGCGCGACGATGGCCGAGACCGGGCAAATGCCCAACACGGTTCATCTCTACCGCCGCCCGATCCTCGACTATTGGGCCGAGCATGACGAGACGCTGGGCGCCATCGTCACCCATGTGCTGGTGCACGAGATTGGACATCATTTCGGGTTGAGCGATGATGATATGGCAGCGATCGAGGGGAAGGCGCCGTGATGCGCATCGGCGCACAGGTCCTCGCCGCAAGCTTCGCCTTTGCCTCAGCGTCCTGATCCGCTATCAGGCTTCTCAACATTCACCGGAAGATCAGACCATGCAGCCTTTCACCAAGCTCGAAGCCGTCGCCGCGCCGATGCGGATCGTCAATGTCGACACCGACATGATTATCCCCAAGCAGTATCTGAAAACGATCAAGCGCACCGGCCTTGGCAGCGCGCTGTTCTCCGAGATGCGCTACAAGGAGGATGGCAGCGAGAACCCGGATTTCGTGCTGAACAAGCCGGCCTACCGGAAGGCGGAAATCCTTGTGGCGGGTGACAATTTCGGCTGCGGCTCCTCGCGCGAGCATGCACCCTGGGCACTGCTGGATTTCGGCATCCGCTGCGTCATCTCCACCAGCTTCGCCGATATTTTCTACAACAACTGCTTCAAGAACGGCATCCTGCCGATCCAGGTCACGAAAGAGCAGCTCGACTTGCTGCTTGAGGATGCGGACCGCGGCGCCAACGCGACGCTGACGGTTGATCTGGAAGCACAGGAAATTCGCGGGCCGGATGGCGGCGCGATCAGGTTCGAGATCGATGCTTTCCGCAAGCATTGCCTGATGAACGGCCTCGACGACATCGCGCTGACGCTGGAGCGCAAGCCGCAGATCGATGCCTATGAGGCCAAGCTGAAAGAGCGCGCCTGGGCTTGATCTCCATTTCACGTCATGGTCGGCCTTGTGCCGACCATCCACGCCTGTTCTTGTTTTTGCGAAAGACGTGGGTGCTCGGGACAAGCCCGAGCATGACGCTGGGCCATCTTTCCATTGACCCCCTCCCGACCTCCCCCTTGCAGGGAGAGGAGAAACAAGCGCGCACTTGCCGCCCGCTAAACCACCAACCCCTTCATCGGCTTGAGCTCACTTGAGCCCGGAAACACCTTTTCGGCAAGCACCGCACCGGACAGCCCGAACAGGTCGCTGACCACGCCCTTGGCAACGGCGCGCAGGTCTGTGGTTGGCTTCAGGTCGCGCTGCTCGTGCAGCTGTTCCAGCTTCAGGCCTGGCCAGTCTGTGAGGATGCGGCCGCCTTTCACGGCGCCGCCGATCATGAAGGCGACAGTGCCGGTGCCGTGATCGGTGCCGATGGTGCCGTTGACGCGCGCAGTGCGGCCAAACTCGGTGACGACCATCACCACGGTGTCCTTCCAGTGGTCTTTCAAACCGTCCTCGAAGGCTGCGAGAGCGCCATCAAGCCCGCCCAGCAATTGCGCCAGGCGGCCCGTGGCACCGCCCTCATTGGCGTGCGTGTCCCAGCCTTCAAAGGCAAGCGCGGCAATGCGCGGCCCGTCATCGGCATTGACGAGGCGTGCCGCCCCTTCGGCAATGCGCTTCATGCCCTCGGCATTGTCCGGCCCGCCGCGGGCGCGCATGGCTTCACCTGCCATGCCCTGACGGCTGGCGATCTTCTCGGTCTCGATGCTGCGGGCCAGCGCTTTCGCCAGCACGGGGTCTTTCTGACCGTAGAGATCGACCATGCGCTGGATGAGGTCATCGCCCGCGCGGGGCAGGGTGGGCGGTGCCCAGCCCAGCACAGGCGCAGGCCCACGCACCACGAGCGGCGGCACAGCGCCAATGCCGAGTGCGCCTTTTTTCGAGATCATCTCGCCCTGTGGCAGGCTCGCGATCAGCCGGTTCAGCCAGCCTGAATCGGTGTGGCCCGGACCGGGCTGGCCGCTTTCCAGCACGTCTTGTCCGTCAAAATGCGAACGCTCGCGATAGCCGGTCGAGGTTGCGTGGACGATGTTGGC
>JAYWHQ010000387.1:0-2839 GCA_043777655.1 Allobosea sp.
TGGGCGAGCTGGCGAAAAGGGCGGCCCATCGGGTCGCCCTTTTTCGTTTGCACCTATGCCGTGTGCATCACAGGCGAAAGCCCAAACCGCCCACGACCATGGGCGTGTTCAATGCGCCGGATCCAGAAACGGTGTGTCAGGACTGCTGACATAGAAGATCACCACCCGTGTCTTTTCTGTGGTGCTGCGGTTGTAGCCAGTCATCTGCACATTTGGCGGCTCGACATAGGCTTCACCGGCCTTGACGATGACAGGGGCCTTTCCGGCCAGTTCAAGCGTGAAAGTGCCTTCCAGCACATACACTGTGACCGGGTAACGGTGGGTGTGATGCACCGTCTTGTCGCCGGGCTCGAAGGTTGCGGTCAGCACGCGCACCTGCTGCGCGTCGCTTTTGGGAAGAGCTGTCACGCGCTGGTCGAGGATGAGGTTGGGCCGTGCCGTGCCTGGGTCACGGGCCTGCGCTGCAATGGACATGAGCAAGCTCATGACGAGCGGGGCAATTCGGACTATCATCTTCATCGGGTATCTCCTTGTGTGACATGACGAGATGCTAGGCCGATCAGGCAACGCCGGGCAGGCGCAGTTTTGCGCAAGGGGGCCGCACGGATGAATAACTCCGCAAATTTTGATTGGAGCGACCTGCGCATTCTGTTGATGGTCGCCCGAACCGGCAGCACGATTGCCGCAGGAAAGGCCCTTATCCTGTCGCAATCCACCGTGCACCGGCGCATTGGCGCGCTCGAACAGGCGCTACGTTGCAAGCTTGTGTCGCGCCAGCCCACGGGCTATCGCCTGACAGAAGAGGGCGTCGCCCTGCTGCCCTTTGCACAGCGGGTGGAGGATGCCGCGGAAGATTTCGCCCGGCAGGTGGCGCAAGGCGCGCGGAACCTGACCGGTCTCATTCGCGTCACCTGTCCCGAACCAATCATGCTGCGTTTCACCCGCTCGCCGCTGCTGGAGCGCTTTGCGACGCAACACCCGGAGCTGAAGCTCGAGTTCATCATGAGCGATCGCTACATTGATCTCAGCAAAGGCGAAGCCGATATCGCCTTCCGTTCCGGCGACACGGATGACGAACTGGTCGGGCGTAAAGTTGCCGAGTCGTTCTGGGCTGTTTATGCGAGCGCTGCCTACCTGGCGCGCCATGGTCGTCCGGCAACCGTGGATGATCTCAAGCAGCACGATATTGTCGCCTTTGCCGAAACGATGAGCACGCACCGCATTTCGACCTGGCTGAAGGAAATCGCCCCTGATGCCCGAATTGTCGCCCGCAACACGTCAGTGCTTGGCCTTGTCGCTGCCGTGAAATCGGGCGTCGGCCTCGGCCCCCTGCCAACGGCGCTTGGCGATGCTGAAGACGGGCTCGTCCGGGTGTTGGGTCCAATCCGTGAGTTGACGCGCAACTGGATGCTGCTGACGCATCCGGACCTGCGCCGCACACCGCGCATCGCCGCCTTCTTCGATTTCATCCTTGCCGAGCGAGCAACCCTGAAAGCGATCCTCTCAGGGTAGGGTTGCTTGCGGCAATGGAAGGATTTGACCGGCTTGATCACTTGACCCAGACGTGCTGCGGGAACATCTGCAGTCATGCAGTCTCCAGCGGAACCAGCATCATGCGCCCCCTTCTCGTTCTCATCATGCTGCTGCTCGTTCTGGGTCCAGCCCTTCTGGCTCTGCTCCAGCCGCGCAAGTCGCTTGTGGTGCGCATGTCCTGGGCCATCACCATTGTGGCACTGCCGCTCACGCTGCTGGGGATGATCCACGGCATCCCGCAGCTCGATGGCCGCGCGCTGCACAATGCCAATGCGTGGACGACTTTGCGGCTTGTGCTGACGGGGCTGGTGCTGCTGTTGCCGAGCTGCCTGTGTTTGATTGCCCGAAGGTGAGCGGCTGACGTTAGGTCTGAAGCGGTTGAATCACTGCGACAAGCAGATGAATCAGACTGTGAAGATGCAGATTCAATAGATGAACATGCCACGGCAAGCCACTGAGAAGACTCAGGTGCTGCCAGGTTCTTCCTTTGTGGGAGAGGGTCGGGAGGTGGCCATCCACCCACGCGTCCTGCACCCACGCGTCCTGCACCTACGCGTCCTGCACCCACGCGTCATGCTCGGGCCCGTCCCGAGCATCCACGTATTCCTTCGTGACGGTCGTGCAATTTGAAGGCGTGGGTGCTCGGCACAAGGCCGAGCATGACGCAGCGGGCTTCACCTTGTTCTCCTCCCCCGGAAAGGGGGAGGCGGGTGGGGGTAAGGACGGGGCGAGATCTGTCCGGTGATCTTCCTGCAAACCCGCGACCCTTGACCCCCACCCCGACCCTCCCCCTTTCAGGGAGAGGGGGAAACGATCCCGCTTATGCGCGGCGGCACTTTGCGCTGCTGCGCGCACGGGATGATGGCTCGAGATGAAGCGTGCTGTCCTTCGAACAATTGACATTTCCCGCCCCTTTCAGCATATGCCCCTCATGAACACACAGAGCACCCGACGTCGCACCGCACAGGCCGCCAGCGCGCGCCTGCGATGACGTCTGGCCCTTTGCCAGCCGCCCGCAAGCCGCGCCATCAGCGCGGCTTTTTTGTTGGCCAAACGCACGGCCCCGCAACGCCCCCGAACCCTCCCGAAGCACCTGACGAGAGACCAAGATGAGCACTTCCCTCAAGACGATCTTCATCGATGGCGAAGCCGGAACGACGGGTCTGGGCATCCGCGAGCGTCTCGCCATGGAGCCGGGCGTCACGCTCAACAGCATCGCCGCCGACAAGCGCAAGGACCCTGCCGCACGCAGGGCGCTGATGGCGGAGGTCGATCTGGTTGTGCTGTGCCTGCCTGATGATGCGGC
>JAYWHQ010000388.1:0-9701 GCA_043777655.1 Allobosea sp.
CAGCAATCGGGCGCTCGTCATCACCTGGCGCCTGCAGTGTGGCGAACTGGCTGTCGAGCAGGCTTGTTGGCATGAAATGGTGCTGGCGCATGGCCATGCGTGCGCCAATCAGCTCTCGTGAGCCATCAAGATAGACCAGTCGCACCTCAGGGCGCGCGCCGATGAGCACATCGCGATAAGCGCGCTTCAAGGCAGAGCATGTCACGACACCGCAAGCGCCCGCTGCCAACTGGCCATCGATCCAGCCCGCAATGGCTGTGAGCCAAGGCTCACGATCCGCGTCATTCAACGGCACGCCAGCCGACATCTTGGCGACATTGGCAGGCGGGTGGAAACCGTCTGCATCACGGAACGGCCAGCCGAGATCGGCCGCCAGCGCCTGTCCCAGCGTGGTCTTGCCCGAGCTTGCGACACCCATCACCAGCAAAACGCGAGGGGGCGCAAATACGCCGAGAGTGCTGACCGGATCGCTCACGGCTTTTTCGGCTCGAGATGGCCGCCAAAGCCCTTACGCATGGCAGAGAGTGACTTCTCGGCGAAGGTCTGTTCGCGCCGCGAGCGGAAGCGGGTGTAGAGCGCTGCGGTCAGCACTTCGGCAGAGGTTGCGGTCTCGACAGCGGCCTGCACGGTCCAGCGGCCTTCGCCTGAGTCCGACACATGGCCAGAATAGCTATCGAGATCGGGATCGGCCGCCAGCGCCGTGGCGGTCAGGTCCAGCAGCCAGGAGGTCACGACGGAACCGCGTCGCCAGACTTCCGTGATCTCGCCGACATCAAAATCGAAATTATAGTCCTCTGGCAGGCCTTCCTTCGCATTGGCATTGCGCAACAAGTCAAGTCCCTCGGCGAAGGCCTGCATCAAGCCATATTCGATGCCGTTATGGACCATCTTGACGAAATGCCCGGCACCAACCGGCCCGGCATGGAGATAGCCCTGTTCGACGCGCGGGTCGCGCCCGCCCCGGCCCGGCGTGGGCGGAATGTCGCCCTTGCCCGGCGCCAGCGCCTTGAAGATCGGGTCAAGCCGCTCGACAACCGCTGCATCACCGCCAATCATCAGGCAATAGCCGCGCTCCAGCCCCCACACGCCGCCGGATGTGCCGATGTCGAGATAGGCGATGCCTCTGGCCTTGAGCTCGCGGCCACGGCGCACATCGTCCTTCCAGAAGGCATTGCCGCCGTCGATCAACGTGTCACCGGGCGAGAGCATGGCGGCCAATGTCTGCAGCGTCGTCTCGGTGATTTCGCCCGCTGGCAGCATCAGCCAAATCGTGCGTGGCACCGTCAGGCTCGCAACCATGTGCTCGAGTGAGCCGACACTCATGGCGCCCTCGCCTGCCAGCGCGGCACCAGGCGCCGGATCACGGTCATGCACGACGCAATGATGGCCAGCGCGCATCAGCCGACGCGCGATGTTGGCGCCCATCCGCCCAAGCCCGACCAAACCCATCTGCATCTGCAGGTTTCCCTTTGCCGCTCGCAGGCAACAATCACTGCACCTGACCAAGAGCGGCAAACACCATGAGGTGCCGGGCTGTCAACGCATCTTGCCGAATGACGGCATGCTCAGTAGCGCGTGGTGAGATTGGTCAGCCAGTCGGGCGAGGCCGCGACAAGCCAGGCCTCGAAGGTCTTGTCGAGACCGCTGAGGATCAGCAGGCCAATGCCCAGCAGCACAAGGCCCATGATGGTCTTGGCGCTGCCACCGGCGCTCATCAGGCGGCTGCGCCAGCGCATCAGCGCCTCACGCGACATCAGGCCCAGGATCATCAGCGGCAGAGCAGCGCCAATCCCGAACACAAGCATGGTCAGCGCCACCTGGCCAAGGTTCTCGCCGCGCGCGGCCAGAACGGAAGCCGCGCCCAGCGTCGGGCCGACACAGGGCGCCCAGACAATGCCCAGCAACAGGCCAACCGCGAACTGTCCCGAAAGACCGGAGCCCGACATGCCGCCAAAACGCTGCTCGGCCCAGTTGCTGACCGGGCCAGCGGCCGCAGCCACCCGCGCCTGCAAGGGCGGAACGGCCAGCAGCAGACCGATGACAATCAGCAGGATGGCAGCCGCCTGCCGGAACACACCGGCATCAAGCCCGATGGAGAAGCCAATCGTCGCCACAAACATGCCGACGGTGACAAATGAGAGGGCCAGCCCGGCTGCAAGCGCAACCGGGCCAAGCCGATGTTGGGAAACGGCCGTGCCAAGCACGATCGGCAGCAACGGCAGCACGCAAGGCGAGAGCGTTGAAAGTATCCCGGCGAGACCCGCCAGACCCAGAGTTCCAAAGCCCATCAGAGGTGCCCCCGCATGCTGCCAGTTGTCAGATCAGATTGCCTTGCGCAGCATCGCCTCGATCGAGGCAGCGTTGGTGTCGCCCGTCGAGCGACCGGTTTCAGTCTTGCCCTTGAAGACGACAAGCGTGCTCTGCTTCTGCACACCGAGCGTGCGCAGCGCATCCTTCTGTGAATCAAAGTCGATCTCGAACATGGCCATGCCGGCAAATTCAGGCTTGGCACCAAGCGACGACAGGATTGGCTTCTGAGCCTTGCAAACCGGGCACCACGGCGCGGAAACCTCAATGAGGACCGGCTTGCCGCTGGCCTGCGCCGCGGCAAAGGCCTTGGCATCAAAGGGAGCCTTGGAGGCAAAGGCGCCGGCAGCAGCAGCAGCAAAAAGGCCCGCGCCCAGCGCAAGCGTGGCAAGTGCAATACGACGATTCAGGATCATGTCAGTTTCTCCCGGCTCGGGGTGAGCCATGCGCATCAGGTGCGTCAAACCGGCGCAATCGGCAAATAACGTCTGGAGGAAAAACTTCACGAAAACGCGAATGCGCCGTGAGTGCGCGCTACTCCTCCCGCATCGAGCGGCGGAACTGATCGGACAATGGCTTCATCAGATAAGACAGTGCCGTTCGTTCCATCGTGCGCATATGCACCTCGACTGGCATGCCCGGAAGCAGCTTGAGACCCGAAAGTTTCTTCATCTCGGCTTCGGAGAGGTCCACTTTCGCCGTGTAATAGGACATGCCGGTTTGCGGTTCCTTGGTCAGCTCTGCAGACACCAGACGCACCTTGCCGGTCAGTTCCGGCGTCGTGCGCTGGTTGAAAGCACTCATGCGCACGAAAGCGGCCTGGCCCGGCACAATCTGGTCGATGTCCTGCGGCGCAACACGGGCCTCGATGGTCAGATTTTCGCTTTGCGGCACGATCAGCATCAGCACCTCGCCGGCGCCAACAACGCCCCCGACAGTGTGCACCGCCAACTGGTGAACAAGCCCATCCTGCGGGGCGCGAATGTCGACCCTCTTCAGCTGGTCTTCAGCGGCCACCTTGCGCTCGCTCAATTCGGCGATCTTGGCCTCGGTCTCGCGCAGATCGCGCAGAACCTCGGTCATCATGTCCTGATCGATCTGCAGAATCTGGATCTCGATTTCAGAAAGCTTGCCTCTCAGCTGAGCGACAGTCGCGGTCAACCCGCCGAAATCACCCTGCAGGCGGGCTGCCTCGCGCTGAAGCGATGTCAGGCGTGAAATCGGCACAAGGTTCTTGCGGTAAAGCTCTTCGACGCCCTTGAGTTCCAGCGTGATCAGGCGCGATTGCTCGACACGCGCCTTGACCTGCGCTTCACCACCGACAATCTCGTCTTTGGTCTGGCTGATGCGCTCGCGCAGCTGGTTCTGCTGGCTCACCCGGCCGCGACGGCGCGATTCAAAAAACTGTGCCTCGCTGGCAAGAATTTCGGCAAAGGCTGGATCGGGCAAGGCACGCGCAGCGATGGCCGCCGGAACAGTCATCCCCGTTCCACCTCGGCGCTCGGTGTCGAGACGAACCTTGCGCGCTTCAAGCTGGTCGAGCTGTTTGGCGATCACCTGAAGATTCGCCATCATGACCGTCTCGTCGAGATGGATCAGGATATCGCCTGCCTTGACCGCAGCACCATCCTTGACTGCAAGTCGACCCACGACGCCGCCTGTCGGGTGCTGAACCTTTTTCAGGCTGGACTCGACTGCGATCACACCATTGGCGATCACTGCGCCTGAAAGCTCCGCGACCGAGGCCCAGGCGACAAAACCGCCGAAAAGCCCGACCGATACGATGGTGCCCGCGAGCAGATGACGGCGGATGGATGCATCGATCATGCGGATGCCCCTTCCGTCTTGTTGCCGACGATGGTGAGCGCACCGGCACCCACAGCACGGCGCAGGGCGGCAAGCTGCCCGCGCTGCTCGGACATGTTGCGCAACACCTCTTCCTTCGGCCCGAAATGCTGAACCACGCCATTGTTGACAAAGGCCAGCAGATCCACTGCCTGAACAGCGCTTTGGCGATGCGCGATGATGATCGCGATCCCGCCGCGCTGGCGAACACCGGCAATGGCCTTGCTCAGCGCCAGCTCGCCTTCGGCATCAAGATTGGAGTTTGGCTCATCCAGCACGACAAGGAACGGATTGCCGTAAAGTGCGCGCGCCAGGGCCACGCGCTGGCGCTGGCCGGCTGACAGCGCCGTACCCGTTTCGCCGATGCGTGTCTCATAGCCATCAGGAAAACGCCGGATCAGATCATCGACATCGGCAGCCTTGGCAGCCGCAATGACACTTTCCGCAGTCGCGGCCTCATCAAATCGTGCGATATTTTCGGCAATCGTGCCTTCAAACAGCTCGATGTCCTGCGGCAGATAACCGACATGGCGCCCAAGATCGCTGGCCGACCATTGATCGAGGCCCGCCCCATCAAGCCTGACATCACCCCGCAAGATAGGCCAGACGCCGACAATCGCGCGGGCCAGGCTTGATTTTCCGGCTCCGCTCGGGCCGATCACGCCAAGCCCTTGCCCGGCGCGCAAGCCAAGCGTCACATCGCGGATCAAGGGTTTGGGCGGGTTCACCGGTGGCCCGGCAGTCATCCCTTCGATGCGCAGATCCTGCACAGGCGATGGCAAGGCCAGCCGCTGGCTTTCTGCCGGGATGCGTTGCAGCAAATCGTCGAGACGTGCCTTGGCCTGGCGGGCGCTGACAAACCCCTTCCAGTTCGCAATCGCGAGCTCGATGGGCGCGAGCGCACGTGCTGACGTGATGGAAGCCGCGATGATTGCGCCCGGCGACACTTCACCGCGAATGGTCAGATAGGCTCCAAGTCCGAGCATGGCCGACTGCAAAGCGACGCGCAATGCCTTGGAAAGTGCGCCCAGCCCTCCGCCGACATCGGCAGCCGTGTCATTGGTGTTCAGGAAGGCCTGATTGGCCTTTTGCCAGCGAGCATTCAGCCGGTCACCGAAGCCCATGGCGCGCGCGACTTCAGCATTTCGCCGACCGGATTCAGCCAACATCAGGCGCTTGCCAGCAAGCGAAGCCGCCTCGGTTGAAGGGTCCCGCGTCTTTTGTTCGGTCACGAAGGTGACAAGGATGAGCATCGCCGCGCCTGCAGTCGCCAGCCAGCCCAACCATGGGTGCAAGAAGAAGACGAAGGCGAGATAGATCGGCATCCACGGCAGGTCGAGCAGCGCAACCGGCCCCTGGCTCGACATGAAAGCGCGGACAGAATCAAGATCACGGAGCGGCGACAGGCCGTCCGAACCGTTGCGCACGCGCATCGGCAGCTCGAGCACAGTCTGGAACACGCGGTCGCTGAGCTGCTGATCGATGCGGCGGCCAACGCGAACCAGCAGGCGCTGACGGATCCAGTCGAGCAGCCCCTGAATGGCAAACATGCCCAATGCAATGATCGACAGCGCGATCAGCGTCGGCACGGAACGGCTGGTCAGCACCCGGTCATAGACCTGCAGCATGAAGAGCGAACCCGTCAGCGCCAGGACATTGTAGACGCCTGAAAATGCCGCGATCCCAGCCAAGGCCCCCTGCACGGCAGCAACCGCTTGCATGACTTCCGATTGAGCACGACGTCCGAGCGACGATTGCGCGAGTCCCAGTTTCACTTTCCACCCTCAACTCCCGAGCCTTTTCCCGGCCCAGCGCGCTGATCGTTGGCAGATTTTCGTGAAGAAAGTGCCAAGAGGCGGCGAGATTAGCGCCATCCGTGTGCTGGGTTGCAATCGGCATTGTGACAGCATGGCCAGTTGACGTTTTGCCAGACAGGCCCAACATCAGGCCATGACTTGGCCCTTCACACTCTCCGAACCCATGATCCGCCTGATGCTTTTCGTCGGCATCTTTGGTGCGATGGCGCTTTGGGAATTGCGCGATTCCTGGCGCCATCTCGAGCAGGGCCGCAAGGGCCGCTGGCCAGGCAATCTGGGCATTTTCGCGCTCGACATCGCGGTGGTGCGCCTGGTGTTTCCAGCGGCCGCTGTCGGCTTTGCGGTCTATGCGCAGACCAACAACCTGGGCCTTCTGCCACAGCTTGGCCTGCCGCTCTGGCTTGCAGGCATCCTTGGGTTCCTGCTGCTCGATCTTGCGATTTATCTGCAGCACCGGGTGTTCCACCACGTGCCGTGGCTCTGGCGGCTGCACCGCATGCACCATGCCGATACCGAGCTCGATGTGACGTCAGGCTTCCGCTTTCACCCGCTGGAAATCGTGCTGTCCATGCTTATCAAGGCAGCGGCCATCATTGCGCTGGGCATTTCGCCGCTGACCGTGCTGGTGTTCGAGACGGTGCTGAACGGCTCGTCGCTGTTCAACCATGCCAACATCCGGCTGAACCCGAGGCTTGAGCGGGTCTTGCGCTGGATCATCGTCACGCCCGACATGCACCGCGTGCATCATTCGGTGGAGCGTGCGGAAACCGATTCCAATTTCGGCTTCAACCTGCCCTGGTGGGACCGGCTGTTCGGCACCTATGTTCCAAAGCCAGCTGCAGGCTTTGACCAAATGACCATTGGTTTGCACGCGTTTCGCGATCCGGTTGAGCAACGGCTCGACAGGTTGGTGACACAGCCGTTTCGGCATGCCAGCAAGGATTGATCTGCAGTCCCTGCGCCGGAATTCGCCTTTCATTGCAAGGGCGTGACATAAGATTGCCCGCTCTGCATTCAAGTTGCGAATTCAGCGCAGGTTCGCGCGCGACTTGACGGACATTCTGCCGCTGCGTCAACATGCGCACGACTGTTGTTATCGACGGAGTTAGGACCGTGCGCATTTGGCTGATCGCTTTCGTCATCATGCTGGCTTCTGGAGCATCCGATGCACAAAGTCAGAAAACACGTCCGGCCTGCCCTTTTGACGCCAGCGAAGCAGGCTATTCCCTTTGGCCCAGAGGCACGCTTCGAACAGGTACCCTCCAGCGGGACCGTCATCCTTGCGGCAAGGAGATCGAGTGCATCGGGGCCCAGCGTTCAGACCCAAAGAGGGCGTGCCGGTGGATCCCCTGATGCAGCATCAGCGACGCTTTCGGCAGAATCCAGCTGATTTTCCAGGCGCCGTCCCCGGACGGTCAGGCGTGCACTTTGCCCGAAAAAAGCCATTTACGCGCCTCCGAGAATCGACATAGCTTGGAGTTGTCGTCAACAAACCGAAAGGGGGTGATCCAGTGTCTCATTGTCATATGCCGCTGTCGCGGAAGGCCGGAACCTGGAATTTTTCTCTGAAGGGTTTTGCGTTCGCCTGAGTTTTTTCGCGCTTCATGCCCGCTTGCGGGCCACGGCACGACAATGGAAGGGCTGTCTCGCAAGAGACAGCCCTTCTTTCGTTCTGGCAGCATCGCCACAGCCGGGCTGGCCTTGATATGCTGCACATGCGAGAGCATCTCCTGCATTCCCCGCCAAAGGCAGAATCTTGACCCAGAACATTTCAGAGCCAAGTCGCGAGGCCATCGAGGCCTTCATCGCCCGCGAGCGCGAGGCTGGCCGCGAGGTCGGCAAGCGCGAGATCGCGCGTGCCTTCGGCATCACGGCGGGCGGCAAGATCTGGCTGAAAAAGCTGCTGAAGGACATCGAGCAGGATCAGGCCCTCGCAGTTGAAAGCGACGACATCACGGCCGAGCGCCTGCCGCCAGTGCAGATGATCCGCATCACCGGTCGCGACCGGGACGGCGATCTGGTGGCCGAGCCAGCCGAATGGGACCGCGATAAACAGGGCGCTCCGCCGCGCATCATGATCCTGAACCCGAGACAGGCGCGAGGCCGCCGCACGGGCCCGCCGACGCCGACGCCTGGCGTCGGCGATCAGGCGATGGCCAAGCTCGAGCGGCTGCATGTGGCCGAAAGCCGTGGCATTCGGGCGGGCGTCGATGGTCCGGTCTACATCGCGCGCATTCTCAAGCTGATGGAAAAGGGCCGCGGACTCGAACTCGGCATTTTCCGCGCCATGCCAGATGGCAGCGGGCGGCTGATCCCGGTCGACAAGAAGGCGCAGGGTCGCGAGATGCTGATCCCTGTCGGCGGCACCAAGAACGCGCAGGATGGCGATCTGGTTTCCGTCCTCGGCAGCAGCACAGGGCGTCTCGGCTTGCCGGAAGCGCGCGTGCGCGAGCGGCTGGGCTCGATCAAGTCGGAGCGCGCCGTCAGCCTGATCGCGATCTACACGCACAACATCCCGCATGTGTTCTCGTCGTCGGCCATCGCGGAATCAGAGGCCGTTCAGCCGGCATCGGATGCTGGTCGAGAAGACTGGCGCCATCTGCCGCTGGTCACCATCGATCCGGCTGATGCGAAGGACCATGACGACGCCGTCCACGCCACGCCTGACGCTGACCCGGCCAATCCCGGCGGCTTTGTCGTCACCGTCGCGATTGCCGATGTCGCGGCCTACGTGAAGCCAGGTTCCGCGCTTGACCGCGAGGCGCTGGAGCGCGGCAACTCGGTCTATTTCCCCGACCGTGTCGTGCCGATGCTGCCCGAGCGCATCTCGAACGATCTCTGCTCGCTGCGTGGTGGCGAAGATCGCCCGGCGCTGGCCGTGCGCATGGTGCTGGCCAGCGATGGCGCGAAAAAGAGCCACACGTTTCACCGCATCCTGATGCGCTCGGCCGCAAAGCTGGCCTACAGCCAAGCGCAGGCCGCCATCGATGGCAATCCCGATGCGACGACCGGCCCGCTGCTGAAACCGGTGCTCAGCCCGCTCTGGGCCGCCTATGATTGTGCCGTCAAGGCGCGCGCGGGCCGCGCCCCGCTGGAGCTGGACCTGCCCGAACGCAAGCTTGTGCTGAAAGCCGATGGCTCGGTCGACCGCGTCATCACGCCCGAGCGGCTGGAGGCACACCGGCTGATCGAGGAGTTCATGATCCTCGCCAATGTCTGCGCCGCAGAGACGCTGGAGAAGCTGAGCAGCGTTCTGATCTACCGCGCGCATGACGAGCCATCGCTCGAGAAAATGCGGGCGCTGGGCGAGGTGCTGGCCTCGGTCGGGCTGAAGCTGCCGAAGGAGCATGTGGTCCGCCCTGCCCTGTTCAACCGCATTCTGGGGGCCATCAAGGGCTCGGAGCATGAGCTGTTCATCAACGAGGTTGTGCTGCGCAGCCAGGCGCAGGCTGAATATTCGCCTGAGAATTACGGCCATTTCGGCCTTAACCTGAAGCGCTATGCCCATTTCACCTCGCCCATTCGCCGCTACGCCGATCTGATCGTGCATCGCGCGCTGATCGGGGCCCTGAAGCTGGGCGAGGATGGCCTGCCCAAGGGCACGACGCTGGTAGCGCTGCGTGATGTCGCGACGCGCATCTCCGCTGCCGAGCGCCGCGCCATGGCCGCCGAGCGCGAGACAACCGACCGGCTGATCGCGCATTTCCTCGCCGACCAGGTGGGTGCGACATT
>JAYWHQ010000389.1:0-9700 GCA_043777655.1 Allobosea sp.
CGGACTGTCGGACAAGCTCTATCGCGCGCTCAACATCTGGCTCAACCGGCTGCCTGGCGGCTTGCTGCACACCAACATCATGGCATCGAGCGTGTTCTCGGCCATCTCTGGATCATCAGTCGCGACCGCCGCCACCATGGGCTCGGTCGCGCTGCCCTTTTTCAAGGGCACGCGTTATGACCCCAAAATGGTGATGGGCTCGCTCGCTGCCGGTGGCGCGCTGGGCAACCTGATCCCGCCCGGCATCACCTTCATCATCTATGCGCTCATCACCGAGACCTCGGTCGGTCAGCTCTATCTGGCAGCTGTCGGACCCAGCATACTCGTTGTCGTGCTGTTCACGCTCGTGATCCTGGCGAAATCGAAGACGGCAGCCCCGCGGGATCCCAATGCCCCGCGCCTGCCACTCTCGGTGAAACTGTATGCGCTTTGGGATCTGCTGCCGACCCTCCTGCTGATCCTGCTCGTGCTGGGCACCATCTACGGCGGCTTGGCGACGGCGACGGAATCCGCTGCACTGGGCGTTGTTGGCGCCATCTTCTTCGCCGCGCTCGAGGGCAAGCTGTCGATGCGCATGCTGCATGCCTGCGCCGAGTCCACCGCCCGCAACACGGCGATGATCGGGCTCATCCTGTTCGGTGCCTATGTGCTGAACTACGTTTTCACCGGACTGGGCGTGCCGCAGACGCTGGCCAAGGTCGTCAGCGAGTTGCCTCTGCCGCCCTGGGCCATCATGGCGCTCATCATCGGGTTTTATCTCGCGCTTGGCACATTCATGGAGGGTTTCTCCATGATCATCACCACCATCCCCGTTATCTTTCCGATCGTGATGGGGCTTGGCTATGATCCGATCTGGTTCGGTGTCGTGGTCACGATGCTGGTCGAGATCGCGCTCATCAGCCCGCCTGACGGTACGGTGCTTTACGTGCTGCAGGGCATGCGCAAGGACAAGGGCCCGATCACGGATGTCTTCTCGGGCGTCATGCCGTTCATGACGGTCTATATCCTGGCAATCGCGTTGCTCATGGCCTTCCCGGCCATCGCGCTCTGGTTGCCGAAGTGGGTGGGGTGAACCATGACAGCAAAACTCAGCTTCATCTGCCACGACGCAGGCGGCCAGCGGCAGGTTGAGGCCACCATCGACACGCTGGTCATTGCTGGCTGGGCCGGGCGTGACGAGGCGGCACTGCGCCACCACATCGAGGAACTGGCAGCCATCGGCGTGCCGCGCCCCTCCTCGGTGCCGGTGTTCTACCGGTGCGCTGCAAGCCTCCTCACCCAGGCCAGCGGGATCGATGTGCTGGGGCCTGACAGCTCGGGCGAGGTGGAGCCAGTGGTTGTTGCGCTGGAAGACGGGCTCTGGCTCGGTATTGGCTCCGACCACACCGACCGCAAGGCAGAGACGGCAGGCATTGCCCTTTCGAAGCAGCTCTGCCCCAAACCTGTCAGCCGCGATCTCTGGCGTCTGGATGAGGTCATCGACAGGTGGGACACGCTGGAACTCCGCTCTTACGCACACATCAATCGCGAGCGCGTGCTGTATCAGAGCGGACATCTCTCAGGGCTGCGCACACCTGACGACCTGATTGCGCGCTGGACCTCGGGTGGCGCCCTACTGCCTGGAACGTTGATGTTCGGCGGCACACTTGGTGCGATTGGCGGCATCAGGCCTGCGGCAGGTTTCGAGATGGAAATCATGGACGCTCGCACAGGCCGCAAGCTGAACCACAGCTATGACATCACGGCCCTGCCGATGGTCTCATAGCAACTGGGCGCTTCTTCACATGCGTGCGGATGAGCACAAGGCTGGTCGCCACAAAGACCAGCACACAAAGCACGATTTTTGAAACTGTGCCCATGGCGCCATCGATCAGCAAGGCATGTGCGATCGTGGAGACCACCAGCAACAGCGCCAGCGCATTGTGCAGGATGCGCCACGACGAATACCGCAGACGCAAGCGCTTGCGGAATGCGACAAGGATGGCAGTGAACACCACGCAGACCAGCCCGATGACGCCATAGACAGAGAACCAGGTCGGCGCGACAAGCAGCAGCGCATCCATCGTGTCTTCCGGGCTGGACAGATACAGGCTGCCGACATGCAGCACGACAGCCACCATGGTCAGGCTTCCGACCCAGCGATGCCAATGTCGTGCAACCGGCACCGATGGCAAAGGTACATAACCGGCTGCAAGAAGCGGCTGGAAGAACAAGAGGGCAAGAGCCACGCTGCCTGCTAGCCCACCAATGATCCAGTAGACATCCCGGCTCGCCAGCACCGGATTGCTTGCCGCAACCGCGACCGGAACAGCCATGCAAAGCGCAAGCAGTGCCCAGATCGAAGCAGCCTTGATCGGCCCGCCACCTGCCGTTTTCACGAGGCTATGCCTCAGGCGAGGACGAAATGGGCCTGAACGCTGGTGTCGGTCTTGCTCGACATGACTGGCCGGAGGAACACGGTCTTGAACGCCTGATCGTCATAGGCCAGATGGGCGTGCGGCTGGCCAAAGCTGGGCAGGATCTGCGACATCTCCAGCCGGAACACACCTTTGGCATCGGTCAGGACACTGCCATGGTTGCTGGGTTCGCGCTCGCCACCGCGCTCGGTCGCAGCCCATATCTGGATGCGGATGTTCGCCAGAGGCTCACCTGCACCTGCGCGCCGCACAGTGCCGGAGACCAGAAAGCCAGTTCCGAGATTGGTGACCATTGGCGCCTTCGGCACATAGTTGTTGGCACCACCCGGCATGGATGGCGTGGCGGCGAGAACAGTGGCAGCCTGAGCAACTCCGCTCCAGCCCGCATGGATCATTACCGGGCTGCAAGCGCCGGCGCCCAGGATCAGGGAACGGCGGCTGAATGTGACATCAGTCATTTCAATCAATCCTTGTGGATGAAAACCGGAGGCTGAGATTGGCCTTCATCTCTCGGGCGAAACAATGGTGGGACCTGAATCAACGGGTAACATTGTTGTGACCTGAGATCTGAGCCCGCTGACGGGGCGTGGCGTCTCTGGCGGGTGAACATATCTGACACGGCCGGGAACCGAGCAAATGCAGCTGGAGGTGAATTGTTCTGGCTGCGAGGAGTGGTGCCGACATATCCATCAAACCCTACCCGACAGAATTTCGGGACAATGGCTCCGTTGCCTTGCGGCGGGCAGCGCCGATGTTCCAGCCCAATGCCGCGACAAAGAACAGTGTCTGCACCAGGACAATCGTGGGGCCTGTCGCTGAATCGAGATGGAAGCTCGCCAGCGTTCCGGCAACGCACGCGCTCACGGCGGAAATCGCTGCAAAAAGCATCATGTGTTCGAAGCGGCGCGTCAGCAGGAAGCCGATCGCGCCTGGTGCGATCAGCATGGCGATGACCAGGATGATGCCGACGGCTTTCAGCGATGCCACGATGGTCAGCGCCAGCAGAAAGAGCAAACCGTAATGCAAGGTCTTCACCGGCAGGCCGATGGCGCGCGCATGGGCGGGATCGAAGCAGAACAGCATCAGGTCGCGGCGTTTCGCCAGAAGGATGACGATGGCGGGCAGCGCAATCATCGCCGTGTCCCGAACATCGGCCCAGCGCACCCCCAGCATGTTTCCAAACAGGATATGGTTCAGATGCTGATCGGTCTCGACCTTGACGAACAGGACGAGCCCCAGCGCGAACATGCCTGAAAAGACGATAGCCATGACAGCATCTTCCTTGACGCGGCTGTTGTCGCGCAGGTAGCCCGTGGCCAGCGCGCAACCTAGACCCGCCACAAAAGCGCCGATGGCGACCGGAATGGCCAGGACATGGGCAATGACAATGCCGGGCAGCACCGCATGCGAGACCGCATCGCCCATCAGGGACCAGCCCTTCAAAACCAGGAAGCAGGAGAGAAGCGCGCAGACCGTGCCCACCAGCATCGCAACAACGAGGCCGCGCTGCATGAACTCATGGGCCAGCGGATCGGCAATCCAGGAGACGAGTGCGTTCATGGAGAGACCGCACGCGCGCTGCGGCGGGCGGCAAGGCGGCCGTGCTTGGGCGCGAAGACGAAGGCTGCGAGGAAGACCAGCGTCTGCAGCAGGACGATCAATCCGCCCGTCGCGCCGTCGAGGAAGTAGCTGGCATAGGCGCCCAGCGCGCTGCAGCTGACGCCGATGGTGACGGCAATGGCAATCATGCGGCCGAAGCGGTCGGTCAGCAGGTATGCCGTGGCGCCTGGCGTCACCACCATGGCGATCACGAGAATGGCCCCGACGGTCTGCAGCGCTGCGACCGTGCAGGCTGACAGCAGCATGAAGAATAGGACGCGCAACCGCGTGGGATGGAGCCCGACACTGCGGGCGTGATTTTCATCAAAGAAGGCCAGCATCAGGTCCTTCCACTTGAAGCCAAGGATGACCAGCGACACGGTGGCGATGGCGATGACCTGAAGGACGTCCTCATTCGAGATTGCCAGGATGTTGCCAAAGATCACGGATTGCAGATCGACCGATGTCGGGTTGATCGAGATGAGGAACAAGCCAGCCGCGAAGAAGCTGGTGAAGATCAGGCCGATGACAGCATCTTCACGCAACATGGTGATCCTGCGCACCGCGACGATGGACAGCGCGGCCAGGATGCCGGCAGCGAATGCGCCGACGGCATAGGGCAGTCCGCCAAGAGAGGCGAGCGCGACACCGGGCACCACCGCATGGGACAGCGCATCTCCCATCAGGGACCAGCCCTTGAGGATGAGATAGCAGGACAGGAATGCGCAGACCCCGCCGACGAGCGCGCTGACCCAGATCGCTTTTGCCATGTATTCATATGTGAAGGGCTCAAGCAGAAGGTCGATCATGGCTTGCCGGGCTCCGCGGCCGCGCCAGTCGCTTGCTGCCTGTCGGTTTTTTCGCCTGCATCCAGACGCTCCGGCGCGATCATCTTTTCTCTGGCCCGCTCGCCATAGAGAACCAGCGCCCGCTCATCGTCGGTCAGGACCGTCACCGTCCGGCCGTCAGCATCATCATGAAGGTCACTTCCCCCAAGACGCACGTGACGCAGAACGCCACCGAAGGCCCTGGCGAGATTGGTCTCGGTGAAGATCGTCTGCGTCGGACCATAGGCAAGCACCGTCTTGTCGAAGAGCACGACCTGATCGCAGAACTCCGGCACACTGCCGAGGTTGTGCGTGGAGACGAACATCAGGCAGCCCTGCGCGCGCATCTCGCGCAACAGATCGATGATGGCGCCCTCGGTTTTCACGTCAACGCCGGTGAACGGCTCATCCAACAGGATGACCGAGGCGCCTTGTGCCAGTGCACGTGCAAGGAAGACCCTCTTGCGCTGTCCACCGCTGAGTTCGCCGATCTGGCGCCTGCGGAACGCCGTCATGTTGACCCGGTCAAGCGCCTCATTGACAGCGGCGCGGTCGGCTTTCGAGGGGATGCGCAACAGCCCCATATGGCCATAGCGACCCATCATGACCACGTCATCGACCAGCACGGGGAATGTCCAGTCCACCTCCTCGCTTTGCGGCACATAGGCGACGATGCCCGACTTCAGAGCGATGGAGACCGGCATTCCGGAAATCCGCACGGAGCCATGCGTGGGAGTCAGGAATCCCATCAGGGTCTTGAACAGCGTCGACTTCCCGGAGCCATTGACGCCGACCAGCGCGCAGATGGAGGCGGGACCCAAGGCGAAACTGGCATCCCGGATCGCCAGGACGCCCGCGCTGTAGCTCACGGAAATGTTCGAAACAGAGATCGAGGCCGCCGGATGGGGGGCCTCGGGCATGCGGTTCTGCAAACCGATCATGGACAGCATGCGACTGGTCAATGGCCAAACCCTGTTGCGATCGTGTCGACGGTCACTTCAAGCAGCTTCAGATATGTCGGAACTGCACCGCGCGCATCGCTGAGTGAATCAACATACAGCACGCCACCATATTTGGACCTGGTTTCCCGTGCGACCTGCCTCGCGGCCTTGTCGGAAACAGTGCTCTCGCTGAACACAACGGGAATGCCGTTCTTGCGCACCAGATCGATCAGCTGGCGGACCTGCTGCGGAGTGCCCTGCTGATCGGCATTGATCGGCCAGAGATAGGCCTCACGCCAGCCGAAATCTCGCGCCAGGTAGCTGAAAGCGCCCTCGCTCGTCACCAGCCAGCGCTTGGCTTCCGGCACCTTGGCCAGGCGCTCGCGCAGCGGGGCATCCATCGCCTTGATCTTCTCCGCATAGGCAGCTGCATTCCTTGCATAAACTGCCGTATTCGCCGGGTCGGCCTTGGCCAGCGCTTTCCGGATGTTTTCGACATAGATCAGGGCGCTGCCCGTCGACATCCATGCGTGGGGGTTTGGCTTGCCTTCATAGGGTCCTTCCCGGATCCCCATGGGCACGATTCCCTCGGTCAGGACAGCGCTGGGAACGTTCTTGACGTTCTCGAAGAACTTCTCGAACCAGAGCTCGAGGTTCATGCCGTTCCACAACACAAGATCGGCAGACTGCGCCTTCACGATGTCGAGTGGAGTCGGCTGATAGTCGTGGATCTCGGCCCCCGGCTTGGTCACCGATTCCACGATGGCCACATCGCCGGCAACATTCTGCGCCATGTCCTGAATGATCGTGAAGGTGGTCACCACACGCAGCGGCTTCTTCGATGCGCCGGGGGCCTGCGCCTGCGCGAGAGTTGAGCCCATGGAAAAGCCAGCGCAAAGAACGGCTGAAGCAGCAAATGAGCGCAAGAAGCGCCGAACGATGATGGGCATCATATTTGGTTTCAAAGACGACATTGGCTTTTCTTTCACTTGTGCGGGGTCAGAACGCCTGGCCAAGCTTGAGCTCGGCGATGCCTGAAACTGGTGGAATCGCTTGAACCACCAGCGCTTTTCGCGTCGTCTCCATTTTGCGATAACTTTATGCTAATGCGAGTGATTTGCATTTGTCAAGTGCTCATGCGAGTGATTCGCAATAAGACTTGCTGTTGCGTGGCAACTGAATTACATTCGCAATATGATTGATGCTCAGAAACGCTACGAACGGTTTCTCGCCGACGTGAAAGTGCACGGATTGCGCATGACGGAGCAGCGAAAGGTGATCCTGCGCGTTATCGCAGAGTCCACCGATCATCCGGACGCAAACGATCTGTATCACCGCGCCCATGCGATCGATGGCAGCGTGTCTTTGTCCACGATCTACCGGACGCTCAGCCTGCTTGAAGAAAAAGGTTCCATTCAGCGACACGCCTTTGATGAAGGCCGTGCACGCTTCGAAGACGCGGACCGAGAGCACCATGACCACCTCATCGATGTGGACACCGGACAGGTCGTCGAGTTCCGCTCCGAAAAGATAGAGCAACTGCAAGCCGAAATTGCCGCTGAACTTGGCTACGACATTGTGCGCCACAAGCTGGAGCTCTATTGCCGCAAGCGGATCTCAACAGCCGGAAACCTCCAGACCGGGTCACGTCAAAGCGGTCGACGCGTCTTCAGTTCCACTTGAACACACCGATCAGGGCTGGCGTCAGAATGACAACAAACAGCACCGGCAGGAAGAAGATGATCATCGGCACTGTCAGCTTCGGCGGCAAGGCAGCGGCCTTCTTCTCGGCTTCGTTCATGCGCTGGTCGCGGCTTTCCTGCGCCAGAACGCGCAGAGCGGTGCCAAGCGGCGTGCCGTAGCGCTCGGCCTGCACGAGGGCCGTGCAGATCGACTTGACGGTTTCCAGGCCCGTGCGCGCGGCCAGATTCTCATAAGCCTGGCGACGCTCCTGCAAATAGGACAGCTCAGCCGTGGTCAGCGTGAACTCCTCAGCCAACGGCACGGATTGCGTGCTGATCTCGTAGCTCACTTTCCGGAACGCATGCTCGATCGACATGCCGGCCTCGACGCAGATCAGCAGCAGATCGAGCGAATCCGGGAAAGCCCGGCGCATCGACAGGCGGCGCTTGTTGATCTGGTTTGACAGAAAAATCTCGGGCAGCTTGATGCCGATGTAGAGCGCTGCCACGCAGAAGCCGATGCGCATCATCACCGGCTTGCCGAAATCATCGACAAGGAAAAAGTAGATCACGGCAAGGACGAACATCACAGCCGGCACAACCAGCCGGAAGAACAGGAAGGTCACTTCCGCCTGAGGTCCACGGTAGCCCGCCTGGGCCAGCGTGGCCTTGGCGGTGTCGGTGCCCAGCCATTTCTGCAGGTTGAAGCGCTCGACAGTCTGCTTCATGTATTCCTTGGGCGCATGGCGCAGCGTTGCCTGATTGCCCTGCTGGAGCCTTTCACGCTCGCGGGCGCGGATCTTGTCGCGCTCCAGTGCAACCGACTTCATGCGGCGATTGAGCGTGTCGCCTTCCAGAAGCGGCATTGCCAGTGTCAGCACTGTGGCAGCTGCAGCGACTGCAGCGAACAGTGACATCAGGAAGGCGGTATCCGTCAGTTTATCTGAAATCAGCGAAATCATGATCGCATCCTCAAATGTCGAAGTTGATCATCTTGCGCATGGCCAGGATGCCGAGCAGCATCCAGATGCCGCCGGCCACCAGCGCCACCTTGCCGGCATTGGTGATGAACAGCAGCTCGATGTATTTCGGGGTCGTCAGATAGACCAGAATGGTGACCACAAACGGCAATGACGCGATGATGGCCGCCGAGGATTTGGCTTCCATCGAAACGGCCTGGATCTTGTCGCGCATCTTGCGACGCTCGCGCACAACCTTCGAAAGGTTGGCAAGCGTCTCGGAGAGATTGCCGCCGGTCTTCTGCTGGATTGCGAGCACGATGCCGAAGAAGTTCGACTCGGCGCAGGGCATGCGATCATAGAGTTTGGCCACGGCCTCCGAAAGCGGGACGCCCAGAGCCTGTGTTTCCATGATGATGCGGAACTCGGGACCAACAGGGGCAACCGCCTCGTTGGCAATGATGCGCATGCAGTCACCAAGCGGCAGACCGGCCTTGATGCCACGCGTGATCACGTCAAGCGCATTCGGGAATTCGGTCACAAAGGATTTGATCCGGCGGTTCTTCTTGAACTGGATGAACCAGCGCGGCAGGCCGAAAAAGCCGACGAAGAAACCGACAATGATCATGATGGGGTTGAGCGTGGCGATGAACAGGCCAAGCGCTGTCAGAACGCCGACGATCATTGATACCGTATAGAATTTCTTGCGGTCCCAAGTGAGGCCCGCCTGCATCAGGCGTGTCTCGAGGGTCAGCGTCGTGCGCTGCTTTTCCTTGGCCTCGATTTCCTTCAGGCTTTGCGCAACCTGTCCACGTCGCTGGCGCGCAGCCGCATCCCGGTCATAGATCTTCTCGGTCGAAGTCGCGACGTGCTGCTTGCGGCGCTTCTCGGCCCGCACCTCGCCGGACAGCATGGGATAGATCAGCGCATAGGCAACACCGCCTGCTGCGACCATCATGAGGAAAAAGACTGCGATCGTGCTCATCTTGGGTTCATTCCGGCTTGCGCGTCATGGCTGGCTGGCAAGCGCTCACGCCCCCGGGCTGCTTGGCGCTTCAAGTGCATCAATGGCTGCGGCAAGGCGGGTTTCCTCGCCATAGTATCGAGCGCGATCCCAGAAGCGGGGACGGCCCACGCCAGTGGACTTGTGCAAGCCGATCAGCTTGCCCGCGGCGTCCTCGCCGACAATGTCATACGTCATCAGATCCTGGGTGATGATGACGTCGCCTTCCATGCCCATCACCTCGGTGATGTGCGTGATGCGACGCGAGCCAT
>JAYWHQ010000390.1:0-9682 GCA_043777655.1 Allobosea sp.
CCCGGCTTAGCCCTTTTCATGAATGACGAGACAGGCCGCAACGGTCTAGTGTGCGCCGCAACATAGGAGCGCCGCCATGTCTGCCAGCCCTGCCACCATCACCCCGCGCCGCAGCGCGCTTTACATGCCCGGCTCGAATGCGCGCGCGCTCGACAAGGCCCGCCAGATCGCAGCCGATGTGCTGATCCTTGATCTGGAAGATGCGGTTGCACCCGACATGAAGACCATGGCGCGCCAGCAGGTTTGCGATGCCGTGCGCGCGGGCGGCTACGGCCGCCGCGAGCTGGTGATCCGCACCAATGGCGTCGAGACGCCGTGGTTCACGGATGATCTGGCCGCAGCGGTTGCAGCGAAACCTGCCGCCATCCTGCTGCCGAAGGTGGCCAGCCCTGACACATTGCTCGATGTTGGCCAGTGCATGACGGCACTTGGTGCAGCGCCCGGCATCACGCTCTGGGCCATGATCGAGACCCCTCTCGCCATTCTCCACGCGGAGGCGATTGCACGTGCCGCGCGTGATCCGCGTTCACGGCTGGCCTGTTTCGTGATGGGCACCAACGACCTCGCCAAGGAAACCCGCGCCCGCCTGCTGCCGGGCCGCGAACCCATGCTGCCCTGGCTGATGACGACTCTGGCGGCAGCGCGTGCCCATGGCATCGACATCATCGATGGCGTCTGGAATGCGCTGGCGGACGAGGCCGGTTTTGCCGCCGAATGCGCGCAGGGGCGCGATATGGGCTTTGACGGCAAGACGCTGATCCACCCCGCACAGGTGGCTATCGCCAACGCGACCTTCGCGCCAACGCCAGACGAGATCGCGCAAGCCCAGACGATCATCGATGCCTTCGCCCTGCCCGAAAACGCAGGCAAGGGCGCCATTCAGCTCAATGGCCGCATGGTGGAGCTGTTGCACGCCGACATGGCACAGCGCGTGCTGGCGCTGGCAAAGGCGATTTTCGGGCAGTGAGACTCAAGGTTTGCCCTGTCTCGCGCAACAGGGGGCTCACCGTGCGCGCTATCCCGGCACCACCGCTGTCGCCTCGATCTCGACCATGGCCTTTGGCTCGACCAGACGCACCACCTGCACCAGCGCCATGGCGGGATAATGCGGGCCGATGATCTCGCGATAGGCCTTGCCAATCTCGCGCAAGGAGCCGGTATAGGCGTCGATGTCGGTGACATACCAGGTGAGGCGCATGAGATGCTGAGGGCCTGCATCGCCCGCTTTCAGGATGGCGACGATGTTGCGCAAGGTCTGCGCCACCTGAGGCACGAAGCCTTCAGCGAACCGCTCCTTCTCGTCCCAACCGACAACACCGCCAGTCAGCACGAAGCGACCTTGCGCCATCATGCCATTGGAATAACCGCGCGGGCGGGGCCAGCCTTCCGGCAGCAAGGCGACCGGGCCTTTTGTTGAAGACGCGTGGGCAGGCGTTTCAGAGGCAAGCTCTCTGAGCGCAAAGCGTTGCAGCTTGCCGGTCTGGGTCTTGGGCAGGCTTTCGACGAAGCTGATGGCGCGAGGATATTTGTAGGGCGCGATCTCGGCTTTCACGTGTTCCTGAAGCGCTTTTGCAAGCGCCTCATCAGCCTTGTGGCCGGGGGCTGTAACAATGAAAGCCTTGACGATCATGCCGCGCTCTTCATCGGCCAGACCGACGACCGCGCATTCGGCCACGGCGGCATGCGACAGGAGCGCTGCCTCCACTTCCGGTCCGGCAATGTTGTATCCAGCCGAAACGATCATGTCGTCGGAGCGGGCCTGATACCAGAAATAGCCATCGGCATCCTGGATGTAGGTGTCGCCGGTGATGTTCCAGCCGCGCTCGACATAACGGGACTGGCGCGCATCAGCCAGATATCGGCAGCCTGTTGGACCACGCACGGCAAGCCGCCCGGCCTCGCCGCGCGGCAGGGTGTGGCCAGCCTGGTCGATGATGTGGGCCTCGTAGCCCGGCACCACGAGCCCGGTGGAGCCGGGGCGGATGCGGTCAGCCGGGGCCGCAATGAAGATGTGCAGCATCTCGGTCGCGCCGATGCCATCCATCAGCTTCAAGCCGGTGGCCTTTTGCCAGGCTTCAAACGTTGCTTTGGGCAACGCTTCGCCGGCTGATACACAGATGCGCAGCGAGGAAAGGTCGGCGCGTTCAAGCTTGCCCAGCATGGCGCGATAGGCTGTCGGGGCGGTGAAGCAGACCGTTGCCTTTTCCCGCGCAATGGCAGCCAGCATCTCATCCGGCGAAGGCTTGTCCAGCAGCACCGTGGAGGCGCCGACGCGCAGCGGGAACAACACCAGCCCGCCAAGGCCGAAGGTAAAAGCCAGCGGCGGCGAGCCGATGAACACGTCATCGGCGCGCGCTTTCAGCACATGGGCGCCATAGCTGTCGCAGGTGGCGAGCAGATCGCGATGGTTGTGCATCGTGCCTTTGGGTTCACCCGTGGTGCCGGAGGTGAAGCCGATCAGGCAGATGTCTTCAGCGGCTGTGTCGCATGACGCATGATCGGGTGATGCAGCTGCCATCAACGCCTCAAGCGAGGCATCGCCGCCATCGCCCCAGCGGATGATGCGTTCAACGTGTTGACCTTGCGCCTGAGCGATCTCCAGCTCGCCCAGCAGCCGTGCATCGCAGAGCGCCAGCGAGACCTTGGCCTTTGCGATGATGTGCGTCAGCTCCTTGGCACGCAGCAGCGGCATGGTGGCGACCACGACACCGCCTGCCTTCACCACCGCGAGATAAGCCGCCACCAGCATCGGCGTGTTGGCCGAGCGCAGCAGCACGCGCCCGCCGGGCTTCAGCCCCAGCTGTTGCGTGAGCACATTGGCGATGCGGTTCACGCGCTCTGCCGTCTCGCGATAGCTCCAGCTGGTGCCTTCGCTCAGCAGGCACGGCGCATGGCTGTGGCCGCGCAACAACCAGGCATCGAGCAGCTCTGTGACCGCGTTCAGCCGCGCGGGGTAGCGCAGCGAGGGCAACGAGAACACGAAATCTGGCTGCAGGTCGCGCGGTGGCAGATTGTCTTGTGTGAATGTGTCGAGATGGCCGGAGCGCACGCTCATGGCTGGCCTCCGCTGGCAAAGGCCTTCAGCGTTTCGCGTGCAATCACCAGTTTCTGCACTTCGGTTGCGCCTTCATAGATGCGCAGCGCGCGGATCTCGCGATAGAGCGCCTCGACCTTGACGCCCTTCGTCACTCCAAGTCCGCCGAAAAGCTGCACGGCCTTGTCGATCACCATCTGCGCATGCTCGGTGGCCACCATCTTGGCCATGGCCGCCTCGCGGGTGATGCGGGCCGCGCCATTGTCCTTGGTCCAGGCCGCACGGAAAATCATGAGGGCGGCTTCATCCACCGCTGTCGCCATCTCGGCGAGGCTTGCTTGCGCCAGCGGCAGCTCGGCCATGGGCGCGCCGAAGAGCTTGCGCGTGGTGGCGCGGCCCAATGCCTCATGCAGCGCGCGGTTGGCAAAGCCGAGCGCTGCAGCGCCAACCGTCGAGCGGAAGACATCCAGCGTTGCCATGGCAATCCGGAACCCGTCACCGGACGCACCGATGCGCTGACTGATGGGCACGCGGCAATCGTCAAAGCGCAGGGTCGCCAACGGGTGCGGCGCGATCACGTCGATGCGGCCAGCAATGCTGAAACCGGGCATGTCAGCATCGACAATGAAGGCTGAAAGGCCCTTGGCGCCGGGCGCTTCGCCTGTGCGGACAAAGACAACGTAATGGTCGGCAATGCCGCCATTGGAAATCCAGGTCTTTTCGCCATTCAGCCTGACATGGCTGTTGCCGTCAGGCACGGCGCTGGTGGCAAGCGCTGCCACATCCGACCCAGCCTCGGCCTCTGACAGCGCAAAGGCGGCGATGGCCTCGCCACGCCCCACCTGCGGCAGGTAGCGTGCCTTCTGCTCGGGCGAGCCAGCCAGCGTGATCGGCCCGGTGCCAAGGCCCTGCATGGCAAAGGCAAAATCTGCCAGCCCGTCATGCCAGGCCAAGGCCTCGCGGGCGAGACAGAGCGAGCGCACATCATAGCCCGCATGCAGGCCGCCATAGGCTTGCGGCACTGTGGCGCGCAGGATGCCAGCCTGCCCCAGCGCCTTCACCAGCTTGCGGCACGAACCGTCGACATCATGGTGATCGGCCAGCGCATCGACATGGGCCGCCGCCCACTGATCGACCTTCGCAGCAAAGGCGGCATGCTCAGGTGCGAAGAAGGGCAGAGAGAGAAAGCTCGCATCCAGCATGGCTCAATTGCCCTCGAAAACCGGCTTCTGCTTTGCGGCAAAAGCGCGGTAAGCACGGGCGAAATCCTCGGTCTGCATGCAGAGCGCCTGTGCGACGGCTTCGGCCTCGATGGCCTCATCCACCGACATGGCCCATTCCATCTGCAGCATGCGCTTGGTCATGGCATTGGCGAAAGTCGGGCCATTGGCCATTTCGGTGGCCAGCTTTGTCGCCTCCGTCAGCAGTTCTTCTGATGCAAACAGCCGGTTGAGGAAGCCCCAGCGCTCGGCCTCCTCGCCGCCGAGATTGCGCCCCGTGTAGAGCAGTTCTGACGCCCGCCCCTGCCCGATGAGGCGCGGCAGCATGGCGCAAGCGCCCATGTCGCACCCGGCCAGTCCCACCCGGTTGAACAGGAAGGCGATCTTCGTGCGTGCCGTGCCCAGCCGCATGTCGGATGCCATCGCCATGATGGCGCCCGCACCCGCGCAGATGCCGTCAATCGCCGCAATCACAGGCTGCGGGCAGGCGCGCATGGCCTTTACCAGTTCGCCGGTCATGCGGGTGAATTTCAGCAGGTCGACCGTGTCCATCGCCACCAGCGGACCGATGATCTCGAAGACATCGCCGCCGGACGAGAAGTTCCCGCCCGCACCCGTCACGATGATGGCCTTGATGGCATCATCCTTCGCAGCAGCACGGAAGAAGTCACAGAGTTCGGCATAGGATTCGAACGTCAGCGGATTCTTCTTCTCGGGCCGGTTCAGCGTCACCGTCGCGACCTTGCCCGAGACGGCGAGCTGGAAATGCGCCGGACGGTGGCCGGACAGCGGCAGTGTCATCTGGCTGGCAGCTATCTGGCTCATCGTCTGGCTCCGTCGGTTGCAGCATGAACGGACGATTTGGCGCGGGCGAGCAGTTGCATCAGCTGGCGCATCTCATCTGGCGTCAGTCCGCCAAAGAGCCTGGCAAGCCAGGTCTCGTGCTCGGCGGCCATGGCGCGGAATTCGGTGCGGCCCGCCTCGGTCAGGCTAATGACCTGGGCGCGGCGGTCCGTTTTCGAGGCACGGCGTGTGATCGCGCCTGCGGCCAGCAGCCTGTCGACAACATGGGTGACATTGCCATTGGTCACCATCATGCGCTGCGACACCTCAGACAGCGTCATGCCACCGGGCGCCCGATCAAGCTGCGCCATCAGATCGAAGCGCGGCAATGTGACGTCGAAACGCTCACGCAGCCTTGTGCGGATCTCGCTTTCGATCAGGTTGCTGCAGGTCAGAAGCCTGAGCCAGAGGCGGAGCTCGTCATGATGGGCGGCTGGCGCCTCCAGCGCCTTGCTCTCGGCATCAAGCCGGGCGGGGCTGTGGCTCTCCTCCATCACATCGCCTCCCCGCCTGCCACCGCGATGGCCTGTCCGGTGATGGCGGAGGCGCCATTGCCGCAGAGCCAGAGCACGGTATCCGCCACTTCTGACGGCTGGATCAGGCGACCGAGCGGCTTGTCGGCCAGCATGTCGGCCAACACCTCGTCAGAAGTGCGGCCGGCCTTCGCAGCAGTGACAGCGACGCTGTCACTGACCAGGGCGGTCTGCGTATAGCCGGGACAGACAGCGTTGACCGTGATGCCGGAGCCTGCTGTTTCCAGCGCCAGACTGCGCACCAGCCCGATGACGGCATGCTTGGCGGCTGCGTAAGCGCTGACATAGCGATAGCCCCTGAGGCCCGCAGTCGACGCCATGGCGATGATGCGTCCGCCACCTGCCGCCTGCATGCCGGGCAGCACGGCTTTGACGGCATGGACCACACCCATGACATTGAGATCGAACATGCGGCGAAACTGCTCGGCTTCAGCCTTGGCAAAAAGACCCGTCTCGACGCCACCCGCATTGGCAATCAGCAGATTGACCGGGCCACGCACCATCACGGCGTCAGAGAAAGCACGAGCAACTGCCTCGGCATCCGTGACATCGGCCACCTCGAAACCTGCCGCCGCGCCCAGAGCAGCCGCACATTCGAGCGGCTCCCGTCGACGGCCCATGATGGTGACGGTTGCGCCAGCATCAGTAAGCGTTTGCGCAACAGCCAGCCCAATGCCCTGCCCGCCGCCGGTGACGACGGCGTGTCGGCCTGCCAATGCGCGCTGAGACATCTGGCCCTCGCAAGTTTCGGCGGAGCCCGGCCATGAGACCGACGGGCTGCATTTGTTTGAAGTTTGAAACATATCGAACGGACACGCAAGGCGGTCGTGCGGCGAGAATCATCAGAAAATCACAGGTTGCGAATTATTTGAACGTTCAAACAATTGTCAGCTTGCGTTGGCTGTGCTGTGATCCATCATAGGGATGAAGGCGATGGCGAAAACGCTGCGCCAATATCACGGGCCGCGTTCGGCTTATTCGGGAGGAGTTACGGGCATGAAGATCAACACCTTGCTTTCCGCCACTGTCGGCGCGCTGGTGCTCACCATGGGCAGCGCCATGGCGCAGGAGCCGATCCGCATCGGCGTCGTCAGCGTGCTCACCGGCCCGCCTGCCGCACTCGGCCAGCAGCTGCGCGATGGTTTCCAGATGGGCATCGACCAGATGGGCGGCAAGATTGCCGGTCGCCCGGTGCAGATCACCGTCATCGATGACGAGTTGAAGCCTGATGTCGCGGTGGGCCGTGTGCGTGGCCTGCTCGACAGCCAGAAGGTCGACTTCGTCGTTGGCCCGATCTTCTCGAACATCCTTGGCGCTATCGCCAAGCCGGTGCTGGACTCGGGCGCTTTCCTCATCAGCCCGAATGCCGGCCCGTCGACGCTGGCTGGCAAAGGCTGCCACGAGAATTTCTTCGTGACCTCCTACCAGAACGATCAGGTGCACGAGGTTCTGGGCAAGCATGCACAGGACAAGGGCTACAAGCGCGCCTACATCATGGCGCCGAACTATCAGGCCGGAAAAGACTCGCTTGCGGGCTTCAAGAAGCACTTCAAGGGCGAGCTGGTGGACGAGGTCTATTCACCGCTGACCAGCATGGATTTTTCGGCTGATCTCGCCAAGATCGCTGCCACCAAGCCTGATGTCGTCTTCGCCTTCATGCCCGGCGGGCTTGGCGTCAACCTCGTCAAGCAGTGGAGCCAGGCTGGCCTGCAGGGCAAGATCCCGTTCCTCTCGGCCTTCACAGTCGATGAATCGACGCTTCCAGCGCAGCAGGATGCGGCTGTCGGCCTGTTCGGGGCCATGACCTGGGCGCCCAACACTGACAACCCGAAATCGAAGAAATTCGTGGCCGACTATGAAGCCGCCTACAAGATCGTGCCCGGCTCCTATGCCATGCAGGCTTTTGATGCGGCCTCGCTGATCGAGTCCGCCGTCAAGTCAGTGAATGGCGACCTGTCGGACAAGGCAAAGCTGCGCGCCGCCATCAAGAAGGCCGACTTCACCTCGCTGCGTGGGTCCTTCAAGTTCAACACCAACGGCTTCCCGATCCAGGACTATTATCTGGTGAAGGCCGCCAAGCGCGCTGATGGCAAGTTCCAGACCGAGATCGTCGAAAAGGTGTTCTCGAACTATGGCGATGCCTATGCGGCGGAATGTCCGCTGAAGTGAGGCTGGCGCAAGCCTGCTAGATACGCCGCATCTTCAACCGTCCGGCGCCAAACCGCCGGACGGCATATCCTTATCCAAAGCTTGCCCTCTTGTTTTCCGGACCCCAACGCGGATGACGTTCAGCCTTCTCATCGTCCAGACGCTGAACGGGCTTCAGCTTGGCATCCTGCTGTTTCTGGTCGCTGCCGGATTGACGCTTGTCTTCGGCGTGATGGATTTCATCAATCTGGCGCATGGCGTGCAATACATGCTGGGCGCCTATCTGATGGTGATGTGCGTCGGTCTCTCCGGCAGCTTTGTTGCCGGGCTTGGCATGGCGCTGGTCATCGCGCTTCTGGTCGGGCTGGCGCTGGAGTTCCTGGTCTTTCGCCATCTTTATGACCGGGACCATCTCGACCAGGTGCTGGCCACGTTCGGGCTCATCGTCTTCTTCAACCAGCTGGTGAAGATGATCTGGGGCGCAGCCCCGCTCTCGATCCCCATTCCGGATTTCCTGACAGGCTCGGTCCAGCTGCTCGATGGCATCCGGTATCCGATCTACCGCTTCGCGCTGATCGGCTCGGGCCTCGCAGTCGCGGCCCTGCTCTGGTTCATCGTCGAGCGCACGCGCACTGGCATGCTGGTGCGCGCGGGCGCCTCCAATGCACCGATGGTCTCGGCGCTGGGCGTTGATATCCGCCGCCTGTTCATGATCGTCTTCGCCTTTGGCACCATGCTGGCGGGCTTTGCTGGCGCGATGGCTGCACCCATTCTTTCGGTGGAGCCCGGCATGGGTGACCAGATCCTGATCCTCGCCTTCGTCGTCATCGTCATTGGTGGCATCGGCTCCATTCGCGGTGCTTTTGTTGCAGCGCTGCTGGTCGGGCTGGTGGACACGCTGGGCCGGTCTTTCATGAATGACCTGCTCCGGCTGGTGATGAGCCCGTCCGGCGCGCGCGCCACGGGGGCCGCACTTTCCTCCATGCTGATCTACGTGTTGATGGCGGTAGTGCTGTTCTTCCGGCCAGAGGGGCTCCTGCCCGCACGCGGGCGCAGCTGATGCAATCTGCCCGCGCCCGCCTGATCTGGCCACTGGCGATCTTCGTCCTGCTGGCACTGGTGCCGCTGCTCGCGCAGCTCGGCGTGCCCGGCTACTGGATTTCGCTTGTCACGCGCGTGATGATCTTTGCCATTGCCGCGCTCTCGCTCGATCTCATCCTCGGCGTTGGCGGGCTGGTCTCGTTCGGCCATGCGGCCTTTCTCGGCATTGGCGCCTATGTCACCGGCATCATGATTGCGGATGGGCGGGGCGAGGCGCTGCTGATCCTGCCCGTCATCGTGCTGGCCTGTGGCGTTTTTGCGGGCATCACCGGCGCGATCTCGCTGCGCACGCGCGGCGTCGCCTACATCATGATTACACTGGCTTTCGGGCAGATGGCCTTCTTCATGGCACAGGCGCTCTATGCCTATGGCGGCGATGATGGCCTTACCCTGTCCACCCGCGCGACCTTTGCCGGGCGCGATCTTTTTCGCAACAAGCTCGTATTCTTCTACATTGTCCTTGCCGCGCTGCTGGGGTGCTATCTCCTGATGCGGCGGCTGGTGGCTTCGCGCTTCGGTCGCGTTCTGGCGGCCGCGCGCGAAAACCCTGTGCGCATGGGCGTGATCGGCTTTGATGTGCAGCGCGTGCGGCTCGTGGCCACGGTCATCGCCGGCATCATGGGCGGATTGTCCGGCTTTCTGCTGGCCAACCACACCGAGTTCGTCAGCCCGGCCTACCTCGCCTGGCAGCGTTCGGGCGAGCTGATCTTCATGGTCATCCTGGGCGGCGTCGGCTCGTTGCATGGCGCGATCATCGGCGCGCTGGCCTTCCTGCTGACAGAAGAAATTCTCTCCGGCTGGAC
>JAYWHQ010000391.1:0-2826 GCA_043777655.1 Allobosea sp.
CGCGCTCGCGGCCTGCCAAGCTCCGCGCGGCTGAACGCACGCACGCTGCGCCGCGTGAGGCATCCGACAGCCTTGCTGCTCTGGCAACGCTGCCCGAACCCGCCCCGCGCAGGAGAAGCTGACATGATCAAGTTCCTTCATGTGCTCGCCATTGGCGCGCTGGTTGCCTCAGCTGGCTATGCCTATTCGGTGAAATACGAGACGACGCTGAACGCGGAGCAACTGAAGAAGCTTGAGGCGACTGCGGCGCGCCAGCGCGATGCCATCGCGGTGCTGAAGGCGGAGTGGCAGCATTTGACGCGGCCCGAGCGCGTGCAGGCTCTGGCTGACCGGCATCTGGGCCTGCAGCCGACCGCCGTGTCACAAATTGTCCGCGTCAGCGACATTCCGATGCGCGGGCCCAAGGTGGACAGCATCGGCCGGAAACTGGCTGATCTGGGCCTGGGTGCCGCGACCGAAACCCCCAAGGACGCGCGCGCGCCTGCCGCCCGCACACCGGGAGCACGGCCATGAACGTCGAGACAAGCGATATGAGCCGCCAGCCTGACCTGCCGCTGGACATGCCGCCTGTTTTCCCAGCGGCGTCTGCCGCAATGCTCACGCGCTCGCAGCGGGCAGGCGCTTTCCTGCGCAATGTCTTCCGCATGAGTGGCGAGAAGAGCGCGCCGCGCGTCGGCCTGATGATCCTGTGCTTTGGTGGGCTGTTCCTCGCCATTTCTGGGCGGCTGGTGATGCTGGCTGCCGCACCTGTCGAGACGGTCGGCCTGCGCAAGGCGACCTCGACAGAGACCTCGTCTGCCCGACCAGACATCACGGACCGCAATGGTGCGGTGATGGCAACCGACATCCGCACCGTTTCGGTCTTCGCCGAGCCGCGCAAGATCCTCGACAAGGATGAGGCGGTGGAACTGCTGACCGCCGTGCTGCCGGACCTGAACGCCAAGGAGCTGCGCGACAAGCTGAACAACCGGCGTGGCTTCGCCTGGGTCAAGCGCGAGATCACGCCGCGCCAGCAGGCCGAGGTTCACCGGCTTGGCATTCCCGGCATTGGCTTCGTGCCGGAGAACAAGCGTGTCTATCCCAATGGCAATGCGGCAGCGCATGTGCTGGGCTTTGCCAACATCGACAATGTCGGCATTGCAGGTGTTGAAAAATACATCGATTCCAAAGGCTTGAATGACCTGAATGGTGCCGGGTTCTCCACCACGGCCGCTGACCTCAAGGCCATCGAGTTGTCCATCGATCTGCGCGTGCAGCACGCCATGCGCGATGAGTTGGCGCAGGCCATGGTGAAATTCCGCGCCAAGGCCGCGTCCGGCACAATCGTCGACGTGAACACGGGCGAAATTCTGGCACTGGTGTCGCTGCCTGATTTTGACCCCAACAACCCGATTGATGCGCAAGAGCCGACCCGGATCAACCGCATCAATGTCGGCGTCTATGAAATGGGCTCCACCTTCAAGGCGCTGACCACGGCCATGGCGCTGGATTCAGGCAAATACAACATCCACTCGACTTTCGATGCGCGCTCGGCACTGCGCTATGGCAGGTTCAAGATCGGCGATTTCCATGGCACCAACCGGGTGCTGACCGTGCCGGAAGTCTTCGTGCATTCCTCCAACATCGGCACGGCCCGCATGGGGCTTGGCATCGGCGTGGAGGGTCACAAGGCCTTCCTGCGCAAGATGGGCCAGCTCGACCGGCTGCGCACCGAGATGCCCGAAAGCGCAGAGCCGATTGTCCCGGCCCGCTGGGGTGAACTCAACACGATGACAATCGCGTTTGGTCACGGTCTGGCTGTCGCGCCGCTTCAGGCTGTCATGGCAACAGCGGCGCTGATGAATGGCGGTCTGCTGATCCCGCCCACCGTCATCAAGCGGACCGAGCAGGAAGCGAAAGCCATCGCGACCCGTGTCATCAAGCCGGAAACCAGCGAGGCCATGCGCTATGTCATGCGGCTGAATGCCGAGCGTGGCTCTGCCTCGAAAGCCGCCGTCCAAGGCTACTATGTGGGTGGCAAGACCGGCACGGCGGAAAAGGTCGTGGGTGGGCGCTATTCGAAGACCAAGGTGCTGACGACCTTCATGGCCATCACGCCCTCCGACAAGCCGCGCTACCTCTTCCTCACTGTGCTGGACGAGCCCGATGGCTTGCCCGAGACGAGCGGCTATCGCACGTCTGGCTGGAACGCCTCGCCAACCACGGCCAAGATCATCGAGCGTGTGGCGCCGCTGCTTGGTCTGCCGCCGCGTTTTGAGGCACCGGTGCAGCCTTTCCCGCTGATGGCGCGGATGGGCGCCTGGGGCACGCGCTGAGACTGGCATGGGCGCAACCTTCAGCCTTGGCGATCTGTTTCCCGGTGTCTTTGTTCCGGCAGAATCTGCGCGTCGCGTCACGGGCGTGACGGCGGACAGCCGCGCCGTGCAGCCCGGCATGGTGTTCGTCGCGCTGGCAGGCGCCAAGGCCGATGGCGCGCGCTTCATCGATGACGCTGTGGCCAAGGGCGCAGCTGCGGTTGTCATGGCGGCTGGGGTTGAACGGCCCGTTCGCGATCTGCCTATCGCGCAGGTGGCTGATCCCCGCCGCGCGCTCTCGCTTGCCGCAGCCCAGATCCATCCTCGTCAGCCAGCGAACATCGTGGCCGTCACCGGCACCAGCGGCAAATCCTCGGTGGCGGATTTTGTGCGCCAGATTTTTGCAACGCTCGGTCGCAGTTCGGCCAGTCTTGGCACAGTTGGCATCGTGACTGCGAAAGGCGCGACCTATGGCTCGCTCACGACGCCTGACCCTGTGACGCTCCATGCCACGCTGGACCAGCTGGCGAAG
>JAYWHQ010000392.1:0-2826 GCA_043777655.1 Allobosea sp.
TATCGCGCAGCTGACCGACAGCCGCGACGGCCTGCGACTGGCTCTGGCTGACAGCGAGACACGGCGCACCATGGCCGATGCCAGGGGTGATGCCCTGACCTCCAAGCTTGCCGCCAGCACCGAGAGCGGCCTGAACCTGCAGCAGAAACTGGCATCCAGCCTTGATACCAGCGCGGCTGAACAGGCGCGGGCGCACGCGTTCGAAGGCGAGCTGGCGCAAGCCAATGTCCGGCTGGCGGCCAGCGAGGCGCGGGCGGCGGCGTTGAAGGACAAGCTGGCGGAAGACGCAGCGGAAGCGAGCGAGCTGCGCCAGCGCCTCAAGCAGGCCGCAGCCAGCGAGAAGACAAGCCTTCGCGAGCGCGATCAGGCGGCCAGGAAGATTGCGGCGCTGGAGGCTGAGGCGGTGCGTGATGCAAAGCTTAAGGCCGATGCCGTGCGTGACCGCGATGAGCTTGTCGAAAACTGGAAGGTGAAGGCGCAGGCGGCAGAGGCAGCGCTTGTGCAGGCCCGCAGCGACCGCGCCGCACTGAAGCAGGAACTCTCGGCCCTGCGTCGCGAGGCGCAGGGCATCGATGCGGCCGTGAAGGCTGACAATGCCGCGCTGCGAGCCGAGATCGTGCGGGTGGCTGATGCGATCCTTGCCAGCAAGTCTGCAGCGCGCAGCTAGGGGCTCAGCGTTCCCGCAGCGCCTGTGACTGCATCTTGGTGATCGGCTTGACGAGATAGGCCAGCACCGTCTTCTTGCCGGTCAGGATGTCGAGATTGGCGACCATGCCGGGAATGATCGGGAAGATGCGCCCATCCTTCTCGAGGTTCGCCTTGTCGGTGCGGGCGCGCACGAGATAATAGGTCTCGCCTTTTTCGGTGGTCACGCTGTCGGCACCAATGTGCTCGATGCGGGCCTTGAGCGAGCCATAGAGCGTGTAGTCATAGGCCGAAATGCGCACGAAGGCCGGCAGGTCCGGCCTGAGAAAGGCAATGTCCTGCGGCTTCACACGCGCCTCGATCAGGAGCGTGTCGTTGATCGGCACGATCTCGACAATGTCGAGCCCCGGCTTCACCACCTGGCCCACAGTCGTGATGTTGAGCGTCTTGATGAGCCCTGTCACCGGCGCGCGCACCTCCGTGCGCTGGACGCGGTCGACATCGCCTTTCAGCCCCTGCTCCAGCGACGAGAGCTGCACGCGTGCATCGGTGAGCTGGGCATGGGTTTCGGAGCGATCATTGTGCTCCTTCTCGCGGCGCTTGGCCTCGATCTCGGCCAGCGCCTGCGCCAGACGCGGCAGGGCCAGCTCGGCACCGGTCAGCGTGCCTTCCAGCTCGTTCTGGCGGGATTCCAGCCGGATCAACTCGACCCTCGCGGCAGCGCCGCGCTGCACCAGCGGCTGGGTCAGCGCCACCTCGTCCCTGGCAAGCTGGAGGGCGCGCTGCAGGTTCGTGACCTTGGCGCGCACCTCCTCGATTTCCTGCCGCTTCTGCCCCGCCTGCAAGTCAAGCCCGGCAAAGGCTGCTTCCAGCTCCCGCTGGCGGCTGGCGAAAAGCTGGGCCTGCTCGCGGGCCAGATCGGGGCGGCGCTGCGTGACTTCCTCCGGCAGGGCGAATGGCCTGCCCTCGGCATGGGCGCTCAACCGCGCCACCACCGCCTGCAGGCCGAACATCTTCTCGCGGCGCTCCTCGAGGCTGGAACCGAAGCCGGTGGCATCAATCTGCAGGATGACGTCGCCCTCCTGCACCAGCGCGCCCTCGCGCGTGGCGATGCGGCGCACGATGCCGCCTTCGAGATTCTGCACCACCTGAATGCGGCTGGCGGGAATGACCTTGCCTTCGCCGCGCGTGACCTCCTCGATCTCGGCCAAGGCCGACCAGCCAATGCTGACGCCGACAGCCGCGACCAGGGCCAGCGTCGAGATCTTGGACCAGAAATGGGGATCGGCCAGACGGGTTCTGGCAGCTGGTCCAGGTGTGGCCGGAGCGCTCTGAACTGGGGTTTGATGCAGGTTGCTCATGCGCTGGTTTCCTTGCGGGCGCGACGGCCTGCTGTTGCCTTCAGCGGTGCTTGCGTTTCGACAGCCGGCGCTGGCTGGGATGCCGCTGCGGCGGGTTGCGCACTGCGCCGGCGCAGCAGCTCCAGCACTTCTGCTTTCGGGCCATCGGCCACGATCTTGCCGGCCTCCATCACGATCAGGCGGTCGACGAGTTCGAGCAGGGCCGGGCGGTGGGTCACCAGCACCATCGTCTTGCCCGGCAGAACCGTCTTGAGCTTGGTCAGGACCTCGCCTTCGCTGCGGCCATCCATGTCGCTGGTGGGCTCGTCCATCAGCAGCACGGAGGGCTCGCCGACAAGCGCACGGGCGACCGCCAGCGACTGCTTCTGGCCAGCCGACAGGCCAGTGCCACGCTCGCCAAGCGCCGTGTCAAAGCCCCGTGGCAGGCGTGCGATCCAGCTGAGGGCACCTGCGCGCTCGCAAGCGGCGAGGATGGTGTCGTTCGAGGCTTCAGGGCAGTGCAATGTCAGGTTCATGCGGATGGTGCCGCTGAACAGGATGGGCGATTGCTCGATCAGGCCAATGTCCTGACGCAGGCGTGCGGGATCGACGCCAGCAATCGCGAGTCCATCAACCAGCACGCGGCCGGCCTGCGGCTCATGCAGTTTCAGCAGCAGCTTCAGAATGGTGCTCTTGCCACTGCCGATGCCGCCGATGATGCCGACGCGCTCGCCCGTCCTGATGGCGAGGCTGAGGCCTGCCACTGCAGGCGGGGCTTCCGGGCCATAGGCAAAGCTGACATCTTCAAGCGCAAAGCTTGTGAAGCGCTTGCTGGACTGGA